>JACKOQ010000004.1 GCA_024234215.1 Pseudomonadales bacterium | reverse complement strand
AAGCCATCTGACCGCCCGCACCGCCACCGCTGCACCACTGGCTTTGTCTCTTCTGCTACCGCCGTCCCGCCAGCGCCGCTTCACGCGACCGCGAAAAACCGTCAGACGTTGAACCTGAAATGGATCACGTCACCATCGGCGACGATGTACTCCTTGCCCTCCAGCCGCCATTTGCCGGCCTCCTTGGCGCCCTGCTCACCGTTGCCGGCGACGAAGTCGTCGTAGGCAATCACCTCGGCACGGATGAAACCGCGCTCGAAGTCGGTGTGGATCACCGCGGCCGCCTTGGGTGCGGTGGCGCCGATCGGGATGGTCCAGGCCCGCACCTCCTTCTGTCCGGCGGTGAAATAGGTGTGCAGACCCAGCAGCCGGTAGCCGGCGCGGATCAGCCGGTTGAGGCCGGGCTCCTCGAAGCCGAGCGATTCGAGAAACTCGGCTTTTTCGGACTCTTCGAGTTCGGCGATCTCGGCCTCGAGCTGATTGCAGATCACCACCACCTCGGCCCCTTCGGCCGCCGCCACCGCCCGCACCGCGCGAACGTGGTCGTTGTCCTCCTCGCCTTCGGCGACATTGGCGATGTAGAGGGTCGGTTTGACGGTGAGCAGATGCAGTGGCCGCAACAGTGCCAGCGCCGCAGGCTCCAGCCCCAGCGTGCGCACCGGTCTGGCCTGGTTCAGTTCGGGCTGGATGCGCTCCAGCAGGGCATGCAGCGCAATTGCCTCCTTGTCGCCACCCTTGGCGGCACGCGCGCTGCGGGCCAGGTTCTTTTCGACGGTGTCGAGGTCGGCCAGCGCCAGTTCGGTGTTGATCACTTCGATGTCAGACACCGGGTCGACGCGGTTGGCCACATGGATGATGTTGTCATCCTCGAAACAGCGGACCACCTGGGCAATGGCATCGGTCTCACGGATGTTGGCAAGAAACTGGTTGCCCAGTCCCTCGCCTTTCGAGGCACCCGCCACCAGCCCGGCGATGTCGACGAACTCCATCGTGGTAGGCACCACCCGCTCCGGTTGGACGATCTGCGCCAGCCGGTCGAGCCGTGGATCGGGCATCGGCACCACCCCGGTGTGGGGATCGATGGTGCAGAAGGGGAAGTTGGCGGCATCGATGCCGGCCTGGGTGAGTGCATTGAACAGGGTCGATTTGCCCACGTTCGGCAAGCCGACAATGCCACATTTGAATCCCATGTCAGGACCTATTCGATGTCAGGTGGGGGCATGCAACCGGCTCATCGCCGTCGCCCAGTTGCCATTGAGGGCGTCGGGGAGTGCCCGCAGGGCATCATCCATCGCCTGGTCGATCGCCTCGCGCTCTGCCGCAGTGGGCGGATTGAGCACATAGGTGACCACCCGTGAACTGTCTCCGGGGTGGCCGATGCCAAGACGCAGCCGGTAGAAGCTTTTGTCACCGCCCAACTGCTCGATGATGTCGCGCAGGCCATTGTGACCGCCATGGCCGCCGCCTTGCTTGAAGCGGGCCACGCCGGGCGGCAGATCGAGTTCATCGTGGACCAGCAGCAGACGGCTGGGCGGAATCTGGTAAAAGCGCAGCAGGGCCGTCACGGCCCGGCCGCTGCGGTTCATGAAGGTGTCCGGTTGCAGCAGGTGAAATTCGCAACCCTGCCAGAACGCGCGGGCGTGACGGCCATGGAACTTGCGCTCTTCGCGCAGCCGGACGCCGGCCAGCGCAGCCAGCCGGTCGACCAGCCAGCAGCCGGCATTGTGGCGGGTGGCCGCATAGTCGGGGCCGGGGTTGCCCAGCCCGACGATGGCGTCGATCCGCGCGCTCAAGCGAAAACCGGGCGGGAGCGATCAACCGCCGGCTTCGTCACCACCACCCTTGGTCGGCACCACCGCCACCACCTGGGCGTCATGGTCGCCGCCCTGCGACAGGGAAACCAGCTCCACACCCGGCGGCAGTTTCAGGTCGGAGAGGTGAATGTGTCGGCCCACACCGACGTCGAGCATGTCGACTTCGAGGTATTCCGGCAGATCGCCCGGCAGACAGCTGATCTCCACCTCGGTCAGGGTGTGGGCGATGCGACCACCATCGCGCTTGATGCCGATGCAGTTCTCTTCATTGATGAAGTGCAGCGGCACATGCACGTGAATCTTGCGGTTCATCTCGACCCGCATGAAGTCGGCATGCATGACCGACCCCTTGCTGGGGTGGCGTTGCAGCGCCTTGAGCAGCACCGGTTCGCTGCTGCCACCGATCTTGAGGTTGATGATGTGCGTGTAGAAGGCCTCGCTCTCCAGCGATTTTGCCAGATCCTTGGCCACGCAGCTGAGCAGCATCGGATCCTTGCCGCCGCCATAGAGGATGGCAGGCACCCGGTTTTCGAGACGACGCAGGCGGCGGCTCGCACCTGTCCCCTGCTGTTGCCGAAGTTCGGCGTCCAGTTCAAATTGAGCGCTCATCGCGGGCTCCTTTGCTGACAGTCGACGGGTTTCGCGACCAAAACGACGCCGACCGGTGGGTGGTTGAAATGGGCGGTGAAATGGAACGATCAGCGGAACATGGCGCTGATCGACTCCTCGTTGCTGACCCGGCGCACGGCTTCGGCCAGCAGCGGTGCCAGCGAGATCTGCCGCACTCGGCTGCACTGCCGGGCAGCCGGCGACAACGGGATGGTGTCGGTCACCACCAGTTGATCGAGTTCGGAGTTGTTGAGGTTGTCGATGGCGCGTCCCGACAGCACCGGGTGGGTGCAGTAGGCCATCACCCGGGCCGCGCCCTGCTCTTTCAGGGCCGCCGCGGCACTGCAGAGGGTACCGGCGGTGTCGATGATGTCGTCGACCAGAATGCAGGTGCGCCCCTCGACCTCGCCGATCACGTTCATCACCTGCGTCTGGTTGGCCTGGGGGCGGCGCTTGTCGATGATTGCCAGATCACTGCTGAGCTGCTTGGCAAAGGCGCGTGCACGCACGACGCCACCGATATCGGGCGAAACCACCAGGAGGTCTTCGAAATTGTTACGCAGGATGTCGTCGATCAGCACCGGTGAGCCATAGATGTTGTCCACCGGCACGTCGAAAAAGCCCTGCACCTGGTCGGCATGCAGATCGACGGTGAGCACCCGGTTGATGCCAACGCCGGTCATCATGTCGGCCACCACCTTGGCGCTGATCGGCACCCGCGCCGAGCGCACCCGGCGATCCTGTCGGGCATAGCCGAAGTAGGGCACCACTGCGGTGATCCGGCTGGCCGAGGCGCGCCGCAGCGCATCGACCATGATGATCAGTTCCATCAGGTGGTCGTTGGTCGGCGCGCAGGTCGACTGGATGATGAAGACATCATCACCGCGCACATTCTCCTGAATCTCGACCAGGATTTCGCCATCGCTGAAGCTGCCGACCAGCGCACTGCCCAGCGGCATGTCGAGAATCTCGGCGACACTGCGGGCAAGCTCCGGGGTGGCATTGCCAGTGAAGATTTTCATGGGCGGAATCACGAAACCTCAGGCTGATCGGCGTCAGTAAAGGTGGACGATTTCAGGTATGACGCGCGGAAAGATGGCTGGGGTGGAAGGATTCGAACCTTCGTATGCTGGAATCAAAATCCAGTGCCTTACCGCTTGGCGACACCCCAATGGTTAAAAACCTGCGAATGGTACTGCGGTCCGGACTGTTCCGTGACGCCGCTTCATTCGTTTGCACTCTTCAAATACAGTGGAGAGGTGTTGCAGCCCCGGGCGACGAAAGCCCGCCAGCCACTGGGCAACTGCCGCAACGGCCGCAACGCAGTCTCTTCGGTTGCAAACCGGGCAAACAGGGAGCTGCCCGAACCGGTCAACCGCGGCGGGGCAAACTCTCCGAGCCAGCCGAAGGCGGCATCGATCTGCGGGTAGAGTTTGCGAACCAGCGGCTCGAAATCGTTGCGACCGCCCCCCTCCAAAAAGGCCGACATTGTGATCGGCTCACTGTTGCGTGTCAATTGCGGATGCTGAAAGATCGTACCGGTTGCCACTTCGCAATCGGGCGTGAGCACCAGGTACCAGGGCTCTTCGAGCTGCACCGGCGTCAACTGCTCACCGATGCCCTCGCCCCAGGCCGCCCGCCCCAGCGTGAACAGCGGCACATCGGCACCCAGTTCGAGCGCCAGCCGGGCCAGCTCGGTCGGCGGCAGCTGCAGCCGCCACAGTCGATTCAGCATCACCAGCGTGGTCGCCGCGTCGGAGCTGCCGCCGCCCAGGCCACCGCCCATCGGCAACCGCTTGTCGAGCTGGATGCGCGCGCCCAGACGGCAGCCGGTGTCACGCCTGAGCAGCCGTGCCGCCCGCATGATCAGGTTGTCCGATGCCGGAATCGGCAGCCCCGGAGCAATCAGTTCGAGCTGATCATCCTCGATCGGCTCGAAGGTGAGCCGATCACCATGGTCGAGGAACTGGAACAGTGTCTGCAACCGGTGATAGCCGTCGAAGCGGCGCCCCAGAATGTGCAGAAACAGGTTGAGCTTGGCCGGCGCCGGCGCGGTCAATAGCCTGCTCATTGCCACGCCTTGAGCAGCAGCGTGATGTGCAGATGGTCGGTGTCGAGCACGATCTTCTCCGGCAGTTCGCGCGCCCCCGCCTGTCGATAACTGGCATAGCTGATTTTCCAGCCGGCCTGTTCGAGCAGGCTGATGCGCCCCTGTGGATCGAGGCTGTGGCGCTCGGGCAGTGCCGGAGCCGGAATGCCGCGAATCCAGTAGCGCAGCAGCGACAGTGGCAGCCACCAGCCGGTTTCACTCTTCAGCAGCATCTCGACGTTGTCGGCCTCACGCGATCTGCCGTCGCTGTCGCGCAGGATGACCCGACCCGGCTGTCCTTCGATCTGCATCGAGCCGCCACCCACCGGACCGCTCACCTGCACCAGATAGTGCTCCGGTGCCTCCTGCCAGTTGAAATAGCCGCTGACCGCCTGGTCACCGCTGCGAATGCCCAGTTTGCCGGCCAACTGCCAGTGCATCATCGTCTCCAGATCCGCCTGGCGCCTGAGAAATTCCGCCGCGGCCTGCACGCCGGTTGGCGTCGGCTCCGGCTGCCTGGCCAGTTGGGCACAGCCCCCCAGCCACAGCGCCAGAAGCATCAACAGGCCGGTGCGCAACGACAGGTTCATGGTTCGAGATCGATCTTCAGGCGCTTGATCAGTTCACCCCAGCGCGGAGTGGCCGGATGGTCGATCATCCCCTTGCGCAGCAGTGCCCGCGCCCGATCCTGCTGGCCCTCTTGCCACAGCAGCTCAACCAGATGGCCGATCACCTCCGGCTCGTTGAGCTGCTGGGCGGCCTGCTCCAGCAACTGCAGCGCTTCGGCATGGTTGCCGCGCAGATGTTCGACCCAGCCGAGGCTGTCGAGAATCGCCGGCTCCTGCGGCCGCAACTGGTGGGCCCGCAGAATCAGTCGATGGGCTTCGCTCAGACGCTTGGTGCGCACCGCCAGGGTGTAGCCCAGCGCATTCAGTGCCACGGCATTGTCCGGTTCGCGCTTGATGATGTAGCGAAGATCGCGCTCCATCGCCACCAGATCGCCCAACTGTTCATGGGCCATCGCACGGCCATAGCGCAGATTGAGATCCTGCGGCAGCGCCTTCAGCGCCCGATCGTAGAGCTTGATCGCACTGCCGGGCCGCTGATGGGTCATCAGCAGCTCTCCTTCGAGCAGGTAGAGGCTGGCCGCGGCGGAACTCCACTGCTCACGGGTGTCGGCCAGCAGCCGCTGCATCGCCTCGAATTCACCGGTGATTGCCAGCAGCTCCGCCCGCTTGGCCACCGCGTTGAGATAGAGCGGGCCTTCGCCGATCGCCGAAAAGTGATAGAACGCCTGATTGAAATCGTTGCGCTGCTGTGCCAGCAGACCCAGTTGAAAGTGGGCCTCATCAGGACGGTGGTCGATGTCGAGCAGCTGCTGATAGAGTCGCTCGGCCCGACTGACCAGGCCGCTGCGCGCCGCCATGGCGGCCACCGTCGACAGCAGCACACCATCGTTGCCGTCGACCAGCGCGCTGAACCGGTCGATTTCGCTGCCGGCCCGAGCCAGCTCCTGCCGGCTCAGCAGCAGTTGAATCAACTGCACCCGCAACCGCAGGTCGTCGGGGAAGCGCGCCACTGCTTCGTCCAGTCGCTGCAGGGCCTGCTGTTCGCGCCCCATGCCGAACAGGATCTGCGCCTCCAGCACCATGCTCTTGCCATTGTCCTGCGGCATCTTCGACAACTGCTGCGCCAGTTGCAGGGCCGCCTCGCGCTGACCACGCGCATTGAGCAGGATTGCCTTGCCGAACAGCAGTTGCGCATCATCCCTGGCCGTCGCCAGCCGCCGATCGAACTCGACAATCAGGCCATCGAGCCGCTCCGGCGGTTGGCGAACGGCCATCAATGCCAGATAGTCGTAGGCAGCCTCCTGCCCGGTCGCGCGCAGGGTGTCCAGTTGCGGCAGCGCCTCGAGGTAACGCTCGGCCCTGATCAGTTGAATGGCATACATCCGCCGCGCTTCGGAATTGGCTGGATCGACCTCGATCAGCAGCCCGGCCGCTTCGAGCATGGCCGCGTCATTCTGCAGGAACTGGGCGATCTGCAGGGCCCGCTCGATGATGACCGGATCACGCGTCTGCCGCGCCTGCTGCAGGTAGCCATCGAGCGCCAGATCGTACTGTTGCGACTTGCCGGCCAGCTCGGCACTCAGCAGGTCGTAGAGCGTCTCCTTGGCAAAGGGGCGAAACCGCGACGGTTCGGCCGGTGCAGCCGCCGGCGCCGGCACCTCGGCCGCCAGAGCTGGCGCATCGGCCTGGGGCAGGTCGACTTTTTTGCTGGCGCAGCCAGCAAGCAGCATCAACAGGGCAATGCAGGCAGCAAGAGGGCGGGTGGATGGCATGAAGGGCTGTTCGAGTGGATGTCGCATTAAATCGCATCGAAGCATGGGCCACAATGGGGCACGGCGCAACTGCCGGTAACCCCGTGCTTTTGTGGTATATTTCCGCCACAGGATCGGCAAGCCGCAACAGATCCGGCCACGGCGGCCTGTGCTGTTGTCCGTGAATCCATGGAACCCGGGGCAGCACGCCTCACTTTCTCACTCACGATGCGCACCACAACTGGGTTATCACTGACAGACCATGGTTGACCAGTCCGCCCTCCCCGCTTCCGACCTTGCACTGCTGGCGCTCGGCATCAATCACACCACGGCCGACATCACTCTGCGCGAACGGGTCGCCTTCAACCCGGCACGCTTCGGCGAGGCACTGGAAAGTGCGCGCGACAGTGTGCCGCTCAGGGAGGTGGCGATTCTGTCGACCTGCAACCGCACCGAACTCTACTGCGTGCCCGAATCGCTGCCGGGCGCCCGCCAGCGGCTGCTCGCCTGGCTCGCCGACTACCACCACCTGCCACAGAAGCAGTTGACCCAGAGCCTCTACACCCACTGGGGCGCCAAGGCGGCGCGCCACATGATGCGGGTGGCCGCCGGACTCGACTCGATGATTCTCGGCGAGCCGCAGATTCTGGGGCAGATGAAGGAGGCCTACGCCCAGGCCAAGGCGGCCGACACGCTGGGCCGCCGGCTCAACCAGGTGTTCCAGCGCACCTTTGCGGTGGCCAAGAAGGTGCGCACCGACACCGGCATCGGCCAGCAGTCGATCTCGGTCGCCTACGCCTCGGTGCAGCTGGCCAGGCGAATCTTCACCGACCTCGGCCGCAGCCATGCCCTGCTGATCGGCGCCGGCGAGACCATCGAGCTGGTGGCACGCCACCTGCGGGAGCAGGGCATCGGCTCGATCCAGGTGGCCAACCGCACGCTGGAGCGGGCCGAACAGTTGGCACGTGAGGTCGGCGGCACCCCGATCCTGCTGAGCGAAATTCCGCAACAACTGCCACAGGCCGATCTGGTGATCTCCTCCACCGCCAGCCCACTGCCGATCCTCGGCAAGGGGGCCGTCGAGCGGGCACTGAAGGCACGCCGCCACCGGCCGATCTTCATGGTCGACCTCGCCGTGCCGCGCGACATCGAGGCCGAGGTGGCCGAACTGGCCGATGTCTACCTCTACACCGTCGACGACCTGCAGGAGGTGGTGCGCGAGAACCTGCGCAGCCGCCAGGGCGCCGCCGACGAGGCCGAACGGCTGATCACGCTGGGGGTCGAGGAGCTGATGCGCGAAGAGCGCGCCCACGACGCCATCGAACTGGTCAAGCGCTACCGCGGCCGGGCCGAACAGCTCCAGCAGGCCGAGCTGGAGAAGGCCCGCCGACTGCTGGCGCAGGGGCAGGATCCGCAGCAGGTGATCGAGCGGCTGGCGCACGGCCTGACCAACAAGCTGCTGCATGGCCCCACGGTGCAGATCAAGGCCGCCAGCGAACTCGATGACCGCGAGCAGCGGCTGGCGATCTACCGCGACCTCTTCAGCCTCGAATGCCGTCGCGACCACAGCGACCCGACCCCTCGATGAAACCCTCGATACAGCACAAGCTGGAGCAGATTCAGGAGCGCCAGCAGGAGCTGGCCGCCCTGCTGAGCCAGGCCGAGACCATCCAGGACAACAGCCGCTTTCGTGAGCTGTCGCGCGAGTTCAGCGAGATCGAACCGGTCGCCCTCTGCTTTGGCCGCTACCGGCAGTTGCTTCAGCAGCTCGATGAGACCCGCACACTGCTCGACAGCAGCGACGCCGAACTGCGCGAACTGGCCGAAGCCGAGCTCGGCAGCGACAGCGCCGAACTCGAACGGCTCGAAACCGAGCTGCAACTGCTGCTGCTGCCGCGCGATGAGCATGACAACAGCAACGTCTACCTGGAGATTCGTGCCGGCACCGGCGGTGATGAGGCCGCGATCTTCGCCGGCGACCTGTTTCGCATGTACAGCCGCCATGCCGACCTGCGCGGCTGGCGCATCGAGGTGGTCAGCGAACGGCCCGGCGAGCACGGCGGCTTCAAGGAGATCGTCTGTCACATCACCGGCAACCAGGTCTACTCCCACCTCAAGTTCGAATCGGGCACCCACCGGGTGCAGCGGGTGCCCGCCACTGAATCACAGGGACGCATCCACACCTCGGCCTGCACTGTCGCCATCCTGCCGGAGGTCGACGAAATCGACGGCATCG
Source organism: Pseudomonadales bacterium (assembly GCA_024234215.1). Classification (NCBI taxonomy): domain Bacteria; kingdom Pseudomonadati; phylum Pseudomonadota; class Gammaproteobacteria; order Pseudomonadales; species Pseudomonadales bacterium. Next base: position 234,841 of record JACKOQ010000004.1, on the reverse strand, counting down.
AGATCAACAAGGCCGATCTGAAGGTCGACACCTACCGCGCCTCGGGGGCGGGAGGGCAGCATGTCAACAAGACCGATTCGGCGATCCGCATCACCCACCTTCCGAGCGGCATGGTGGTGGAGTGTCAGGAGGAGCGCTCGCAGCACAAAAACCGCGCCAAGGCGATGTCGCTGCTGGCCGCCCGGCTGCTCGATCAGGCCCGCGGCAAGCAGCAGGCCGAACATGCCGAATCGCGGCGGCTGCAGGTGGGCTCCGGCGACCGCTCCGAGCGGATTCGCACCTACAACTACCCACAGGGACGCATCACCGACCACCGCATCAACCTCACTCTCTATCAGCTCGACGAGGTGCTGGGCGGCCATCTCGATCTGCTGACCATGCCGCTGCTGCATGAGTACCAGGCCGAACAGCTCGCCCGCCTGGCCGATGCCCACTGAGGCGCTGCCGGCAACCGCTGGCTGATCGCGATGGCCACCCTGTCTGCCCTGCTGCGCACTGCCTGCCAACGACTCGACAGCAGTCCAACACCGGAACTGGATGCCCGCCTGCTGCTGTGCCACCTGCTCGGTGTCGGCAGCAGCTTTCTCTATGGCTGGCCGGAGCACCCGCTCAGTGCCACGCAGCAGCAGCAGTTCGAAGCGCTGATCGAGCGGCGCCGACAGGGCGAACCGATCGCCTACCTGACCGGCCGGCAGGGTTTCTGGGATCTGGAGCTGCGGGTCGACGCCACCACCCTGATCCCCCGGCCCGAGACCGAGCTGCTGGTCGAGCTGACGCTGCAACGGCTGCCGACCACCCCGCTGCGGCTGGCCGATCTCGGCACCGGCAGCGGCGCCATCGCGCTGGCACTGGCCAAGGCGCGCCCAGCCTGGCAGCTGGTCGCCACCGATGCCAGCCCGGCCGCGCTGCATGTGGCGCGGGACAATGCCGCAACCCTGAATCTCGCGCACCGTGTCTGCTTCCTGCAGGGCGACTGGTGCGACGCACTGCCGGCCGGCCGCTTTGCCGCCCTCGTCAGCAACCCCCCCTACATCGCCGCGGATGACCCCCATCTCGCCGCGCTCGGTTTCGAACCGGCCACGGCGCTGGTGGCGGCCGAGAATGGCCTGGCCGATCTGCGCCGAATCGCCGAGCAGGCCCCCGCCCACCTGCTGAGCGGTGGCTGGCTGCTGCTGGAGCATGGCTGGCAACAGGGCGCCGCGGTGCGCGACCTGCTGAGCCGACTCGGTTACCATCAGATAGAGACCCACCACGATCTCGGCGGACAGGAGCGGGTCACCTCTGCCCGCATCGGCGAGGAGCACACCGATGGATGACCAGCAACTGCTGCGCTACAGCCGACAGATCATGCTGCCCGACTTCGAGATCGCCGGGCAGGAGCGACTGCTCGCCAGCCGGGTGCTGATCGTCGGGCTCGGCGGGCTCGGCAGCGCGGCCGCCCTCTATCTGACGGCCGCCGGCGTCGGCGAACTGCGGCTGGCCGACCACGACCGGGTCGATCTCTCCAACCTGCAACGGCAGATTCTGCATCAGAACAGCGACCTCGGCCGTCCCAAGGTGGCCTCGGCGGTCGACCGGCTGCGGGCGCTCAATCCGGGCGTGCGGCTGATGCCGATCGAACAGCGACTGGCTGCCGACAACCTGGCCGACTGGATCGACGGCGTCGACCTGCTGCTCGATTGCAGCGACAACTTCGCCATCCGCTTCGCCCTCAACCGCGCCAGCGTCACAGCCCGCATTCCGCTGGTGTCGGCCGCGGCGATCGGTTACGACGGCCAGCTCGGCAGCTTCGATCCGCGCCAGAGCGACAGCCCCTGCTACCACTGCCTCTACCGCGACAACGGCGAGGATGAAGCCCAGGGCTGCGCCCGCAATGGCGTGCTGGCGCCGACGGTCGGGGTGATCGGCACATTGCAGGCCTTCGAGGCGATCAAGCTGCTGACCGGCATCGGCGAGACCCTGGTCGGCAAGCTGATGCTGTTCGATGGCCGCAAGATGGCCTGGCGAACGCTACGGCTGCCAAAGGATGTCGCCTGCCCGGTCTGCGCCAGCGCGCCACACTTTGCCGGGTAAGTGGCAAGCCTCTATAGTGCCTCCGACCGCGCACCGCCCATCACAACAACAAGAAAGAGGAGCACGCCATGCTGGGCACCATGATGCAACGTCCGCTGTCGATTCCTGCCCTGCTCGAACATGCGGCCCGCTGCCACGGTGACACCGAGATCGTCACCCGCACCACCGAGGGGCCGATTCACCGCTACGGCTACGCCGAGGCCCTACAGCGCAGCAAGCAGTTGGCCAATGCGCTGATCCGCCTCGGCGCCCACCCCAATGACCGCATCGCCACGCTCGCCTGGAACACCCACCGCCACTTCGAACTCTACTACGCCATTTCCGGCATCGGCGCCATCGTCCACACCCTCAACCCGCGCCTGTTCGTCGACCAGTTGGCCTACATCATCAACCATGCCGCCGACCGCTACCTGTTCGTCGACCTGACCTTTCTGCCGATCGTCGAGCAGTTGGCCGAGCGGATTCCCACCGTGCTCGAACTGATTGTGCTGACCGACCGCGCCCACATGCCGACCCACAGCCACCTGCCGCGCCTGCACTGCTACGAAGAGCTGCTGGCGGCCGAAAACAGCCAGTTCAACTGGCCAACGATGGACGAGAACCGTGCGGCGGCCCTCTGCTACACCTCCGGCACCACCGGGCACCCCAAGGGTGTGCTCTACAGCCACCGCTCCACGCTGCTCCATGCATTGACGGTCTGTCAGCGGCAGGTGCTCGACCTCTCTGCCGACACCGCCGTGCTGCCGGCAGTGCCGATGTTCCATGTCTGCGCCTGGGGGATGCCCTACGCCGCGCCACTGGGCGGCGCCAAGCTGATCCTGCCCGGTCCCGCACTCGATGGTGCATCGCTCGCCCGCCTGATTCACGACGAAGGCGCCAACCTGCTGCTCGGCGTCCCCACCCTCTGGCTCGACCTGCTCAACCATTTGCGCGCGCAGGAGCAGCGCCTCGACGGCGTCGAGCGGGTGGTGATCGGCGGCGCCGCGGCCCCCTACTCGATGATCAAGGAGTTCGACGAACGGCATGGCGTCTTCGTCGTCCACGCCTGGGGCATGACCGAGACCAGCCCGATCGGCACCCTCAACAGCCCGACGCCGCAGATGCGCCGGCTGCCGGCCGAAGCGCGCTATCGGCAGCAGATGAAACAGGGCCGCCCGCCGTTCGGGGTCGAGATCAGGATCGTCAATGACGCCGGCGAGGCCCTGCCCGAAGATGGCAAGACCTTCGGCCGCCTGCTGGTGCGTGGGCCCTGGGTGGCCAATGGCTACTTCAGAAGCGAAGAGCGCAACGCCTTCGTCAACGGCTGGTTCGACACCGGCGACATCGCCACCATCGACCCCTCCGGCACCATGCAGATCGTCGATCGGGCCAAGGATGTCATCAAATCGGGCGGCGAGTGGATCAGCTCGATCGAACTGGAGAACCTCGCCATCGGCCACCCGGCAGTGAAGGAGGCCTGCGTGGTCGGCGTGCCCCATCCCAAATGGGATGAGCGACCGCTGCTGCTGCTGGTGCTGCAGCCGCAAGCCCAGCTCACCGAGGCCGAAATGCTCGGTCACCTGCAGGACAAAGTGGCAAAATGGTGGCTGCCCGATCGGGTGATCATCGTCGATACCCTGCCACACGGCAGCACTGGCAAGTTGCAGAAAAATGTTCTGCGCGAGCAGTATCAACAGCTCCTGCTCAAAGGCTAGATCGCGTGGCACGCCACGCCCGAAAAACGACAACGAGGTGATGAAAATGTCCAGTACGCTCGAAATGCTGCAATCCCACATCGGCAAGGTGATGGGGCCCTCCGCATGGTTCACCGTCGACCAGGCCCGCATCAACGCCTTTGCCGATGCCACCGGCGACCACCAGTTCATTCATGTCGATCCCGAACAGGCCAAACACTCGCCCTTCGGCGGTACCATCGCCCATGGCTACCTCTCGCTGTCACTGCTGCCCTTCCTGCAAAAGGACATCTCGATCCGCCCGGAAGGCGTGAAGATGGGCGTCAACTACGGCCTCGACAAGGTGCGCTTTCTCACCCCGGTCAAAAGCGGCGGCCGGGTGCGGCTCACCAACAGGCTGCTGTCGGTCGAAGAGAAGCGTCCGGGGCAGTTTCTGATGAAGTCGGAGGTGACCATGGAGGTCGAAGGCGCCGACAAGCCGGCACTGATCGCCGAGACCCTGGGACTGGTCTACGTCTGAAATGCCGCGGGGTGCGGCCGGCGCCGCATCCCGCACCCTGCGCGCTGATCCGGTCAATCCTGGCTACACTCAAAACGACAGCCACTTCTTCATTGATCGTCCGCATCCGCCGTCAGGTGCCCGCCGATGCACACCGCCACCGCCCCGACCCGCTTCACCCAGTTGCACATCGACATCGCGCGCTTCTCGACCGATGATTTCAACCCCTTTCATGACCAGAAGCTGTGGTGGCAGATTCCCGGCACCCCGTTCAGCGCGCCCCTGGTGCTCGGCTTTCAACTGGCGGCATGGATCGAAGACCGGCTGCGCCAGCATCGACAGCAGGCGGACGAAGCGCGGCTGATCGAGCAGCATGGCCTGCGCTACAGCAACTATCAGTTCGATTTCGTCAGCCCGGTGCTGCCGGGTGATGAGGTGACGCTCGAGATCAAGCCTTCGACACTGGTGACCAGCCCGACGACGCTGCTGCGCAACCGCCTGCTGCTGCGAGCAGGTCAACGCACGGCGCTGCTGGGTCACAAGCGGGAGTCCCGGCAGCCACTGGTGCTGCCAGAGGGCACTCCGCCGCTGCCCGATCCGCTGTCAGCGGTGACTGACCGCGACCATCTGCCGGGTCAGGCATGCTTTGTGAAGCGCAAGTTCATGATGACCGGCAACGGCAAGAATTTTCTGCTCGGCGCCCAGGTCGATCCGACGCATTACTTCAATGAACTGGAAGACCGGGTGGTTTTTCCCGAGATGTTCCCGCTCGCCTACCTCTCCTGCGCGCTGCTGGAGCGTGGTCTGAAGGCAGGGGAGGATTTCATGCAGCGGCCACGGCTCTACGCCTCACAGCAGTTCAGCGTCGACCGCCAGTTGATGCGGCGCGTCAAGAGCAACAGCGTGCTCTACATGCTGGTTTGCGAACCGCTGCCCGCCGCATCTTCCACGGGGCTGCGCGGCAGGACGGCAGCACACTGCTGCTTTCCCTGTTTCGGCGTGCTGGAAGATGGCGCCCTGCTCTACCGGGCGCTGATGACCCTGGTGCCGCTGGCGGCCATTGGCAGTGGATGAAGGCGCGGCACCGATCGGCCACGCGCTGAATGTCCACTCGAAGCGACTGTGCAACCCCGTTCATTGCCGGAATTGCACAGTCGACGGCAACTTCGCTCAGGCCAGGGCACCCGCCGCGCGCAGGCTGGCGATCTGACCGCTGCTGAAGCCGAAGTCGCTCAGCACCGCCTCGGTGTCCTCACCGGCCCGGCGTGGCGGCCGGGGCTGCTCCGGCGCGCTGCGGCTGAATTTCGGGCAGGGCGCCGGCTGCATCACGCCATTGATCTCGACAAAGGAGTTGCGGGCGACGTTGTGGGGATGGCTGGGCGCCTCGCGGAACGACAGCACCGGCGCAAAGCAGACATCACTGCCCTCCATGATGGCGCACCACTCATCGCGGCTCCTGGTCTTGAACACCCGGGTCAGCTCCTCCTTGAGCTCCGGCCACTTGCTGCGGTCCATCTGCGGCGCGAACTTCTGTGGATCGAGTCCCGCCTTCTCGATCAGCAGCGCGTAGAACTGCGGCTCGATCGACCCCAGCGAGATGTACTTGCCATCCCGGGTCTCGTAGGTGTCATAGAAGTGGGTGCCGCCATCGAGCATGTTGGTGCCACGCTCCTCGCTGTGGCCACCGCCACTGGCGAAGGAGTAGATCATCGCCATCAGCGCGGCGGAGCCTTCGACCATCGAGGCATCCACCACCTGGCCACGGCCGGAACGGCCCGCTTCGAGCAGCGCACAGACCATGCCGAAGGCGAGCAGCATGCCACCGCCGCCGAAGTCGCCCACCAGATTGAGCGGTGGCACCGGCTTGCCCCCCTTGGGGCCAATGGCGTGCAGCGCACCCGACAGCGAGATGTAGTTGATGTCATGGCCGGCCGCCTGGGACATGGGGCCATCCTGCCCCCAACCGGTCATGCGGCCGTAGACCAGCTTCGGGTTGCGACCCATGCAGGCATCGGGACCAATGCCGAGCCGTTCGGCGACACCGGGACGAAACCCCTCGAACACGGCATCGGCCTGCTCGCACAGCTTCAGCACCGTCTCGATCGCTTCGGGCTTTTTGAGGTTGAGCGCGATCGAGCGACGGCCCCGTGCCAGCACGTCATTGGAGCGCGGCGCATTGGCCGGCGCGCTGGCGCGATCGACCCGGATCACTTCGGCGCCCATGTCGGCCAGCATCATGCCGCAGAAGGGGCCGGGGCCGATTCCGGCGATTTCGATGATCTTGACTCCAGCAAGAGGTCCCATATCGATTCTCCATCGTTATTTTCGTTGTAAAGAGGGTGACGCAGGCGGTCGGCGGGAAAGCGCTGCATGGCATCCCAGCCAATTCAGAGTGTCGCCGCCATACTAAATCGTAAGGCCGACAGCGGCAATTTGTTGCACTGCTCCCGTCGCGCATGAATCCAGGGCCTCGAAGGCGCTCACGAACCCGCGGCCATGGTCCGGCAGGAACAGGGTCTGCTGCCGCGGGCTTCGGCCGCGATCGCCGGATCGCTCTTCGATCTGCATCCTTTGGGCCGCACCGAAGATCCAGAACCGGGATCGCCCTCAGTGGAGGATCAAAACATCTTCAACAAAATCAGGATGCTGGTGCGAAGCGGTGCAACAGCGCCTAGAATGGCCGCAGCCTTTGACCCACCGAACCACCGACATGCGGCTGCAGAGCATCAAACTGGCGGGATTCAAATCCTTCGTCGATCCGACCACGGTCACCTTTGCGACCAACCTCAGTGCGGTGGTCGGCCCCAACGGCTGCGGCAAGTCGAACATCATCGACGCGGTGCGCTGGGTGATGGGCGAGAGCTCGGCCAGACAGCTGCGCGGCGAGCAGATGGCCGACGTCATCTTCAATGGCTCCACCCACCGCAAGCCGGTTGGCCAGGCCAGCATCGAACTGCTGTTCGACAACAGCGCCGGCAGCCTCGGCGGGGAGTATGCCCGCTTTGCCGAAATCTCGATCCGCCGCAAGGTGACCCGTGCCGGCCAGTCGAGCTACTACCTGAACGGTGTGCGCTGTCGACGCCGCGACATCATCGACATTTTTCTCGGAACTGGCCTCGGTCCACGCAGCTACGCCATCATCGAACAGGGAATGATCTCGCATCTGATCGAGGCGCGACCGGATGACCTGCGGGTCTACATCGAGGAGGCAGCCGGCATCTCCAAGTACAAGGAGCGGCGCCGCGAAACCGAGAACCGGATGCAGCACACCAAAGAGAACCTGCAACGGATCAATGACATCAAAGAAGAACTTCAGCGCCAGTTGCAGACCCTGGAGCGGCAGGCACGCGCCGCCCAGAAGTACCGCGAACTGAAGGAAGAGGAGCGATTGCAGCGGATTCGACTGGCCGCGCTGCGCTGGCGCGCGCTGGAGCAGCAGCGGCTGCGGCTCGACGATGAAGTGAGCAAAGAGAGTCTGCTCCGCGATGGCCTGCTGGCCGAGCAGAGCCGTCTCGAACGCGAACTGGAGCAGTTGCGGCTGCGCCATCTCGAACTGCACGAGGCCTTCAATCTCGAACAGGGCCACTACTACCGCCAGGGGGCCGAGATCAGCCGCCTGGAACAGGGCATCCGCCATGCCCAGGAGCGCGCCCGCCAACTGCACACGACACTCGCCGACAACGAACGACAGATGCAGGCACTGCACGCACAACAGGCCCACAGCCAGCAGCTCGGCACGACACTGAGCGACACCCTGCAGGACCTGACACCCCGAAGCGAAGCCGCCCAGGTCGCCGAGCAGCAGGCGGCGCAGCAGCTGGCCGCCACCGAACAGCGCATGCAGCAGTGGCAGGAGGGGTTCGACCGACTCCAGCGCGAGGCGCAGCTGCCGGCCCGCCAGACAGAGGCCGCCCGCGCCACCCTCCGGCAGATCGAACAGCAACTGCCTCGGCTGAAGAGCCGCATCGAGCGGCTGCATGGCGAACGCGACAGCCTGCGGGGCCAGATCGACGACACGGCACTGCCGGCACTGCGGCAGAGATTCGACCAGCTCGCCGACGAGATTCGACTGAGCGAGGTGGCACGACAGGCGAGCGAGCAGCAACGACAGCAGCTGCGCCAGCAGCGCAACGCCTTGCAGCCACGGCTCGACCAGCTTCGACGCCTCGACCAGCAGCTGAGCGGGCGCATCAGTTCGCTCGAAACGCTGCAGCAGGCTGCCCTGGGCCGCGGACGACTCGACCCGCGACAGACCCAACTGCTGCAACGCCTCGAACTGGACCGCTTGCCACGGCTGGGCGAACGGCTCGAGGTGGAGGCAGGTTGGGAAGGGGCGATCGAACGGCTGTTGGCACACCGCATCCGGGCGCTCTGCCTGCCGGCCGAGCGTGCCGACGAACCGGAACGGCTGATGGCGGCGCTGTTCGAGCTTCCCCTCGCGCTGCTGACAACAGCGCACGCACCTGCACAACCGCCTCCAGCCCGCTGGCCCCGACTCAGCGAACGGCTGCGCAGCAGCCACGAAATTGCCGACTGGCTGCATGGTGGCTACTGTGCCGACAATCTGGCCAGCGCCCTCGACCGGCGCGGGCAACTGGGCCCCGGCGAGTTCTTTCTCACCCCCGATGCCCTGCTGATCGGCCGCCACGCCATCGAGCGACTGCCCGACGACCGCGAAGGCGGCGGCGCCCTGCTGCGCGCCCGCGAACTGACCGAGCTGAAGCGCGAGCAGCAGCAACTCAAGGAGCAGTTGCAGGATGCACAACAGCAGCTCGAAGAGTTCGACCGGCATCTGCGGCAGTGCGAGGCCGAGCTCGCGCAGACCCAGAGCCGCACCACCGAACAGCGGCGCCAGCAGGCCACCCTGCAGGCCGATCTGAGCGCCCGTCAGGCACGCATCGAGCAGAGTCAGCACCGCATCACTGCCATCGACGAGGAGCTGACGAGCGCAACCCGCGAAATCGACGAAGACCAGGCGCGGCAGGCACGGACGCAGGCCGCACTGAACCAGGCCATCGCGCAGAGTGGCGAGTTCGAACAGCAGCGGCAGCGGCTGCGGGCCGAGCAGGAGCAGCTGCGCGAGGCGCTGGCGCAGGCGCGCAGCCATGAACGTGACTGCCGCGACCAGCAGCATCAGCTGGCGCTGGAGCGCCAGCGCTGCCTGACCGAACTCAAGGCAGCCCAGGCGCAGAGTGCGCGGCTCGAACAGGAGATCGAACGCGCCACCGCGCAACGGCAGCAGCTGCAGATGGCCATTGCCGATCTGGTCGAACCGCAGCAGGCGCTGCAACAGCAGCTCGATCAGGCGCTGGCCGCGCAGCTGATGGCTGAACAGCGGCTGGCCGCCGCGCGGCAGGCAGTCGAGCAGTCGGAACGGCAGCAGCGCGAACAGGAGGATCAGCGCCGCCACCTCGACAGCCAGCTGCGCAGCCTCACCCAGCAGGTCGATGAGAAACGTCTGCAACTGCGCGAACTGGCACTGCACGACAATGCGCTGGCCGAACAGCTGCGCAGCCTCGGCAGCAGCGTCGACCTGATTGCAGGAAGCGAGGAGCCCCTCGACGCCATGCAGCTCGAACAGGCGCTGGAGCGGCTGCTGCAACGCATCGACCGGCTGGGTGCGATCAACCTGGCCGCGATCGATGAGCATCGCATCCAGAGCGAGCGCAAGGGGTATCTGGAGGCGCAGCAGGCCGACCTCGGCGAGGCACTCGAAACGCTGCAGGAGGCCATCCGCAAGATCGACCGCGAAACCCGCAGCCGCTTCCGTGACACCTTCGACCAGATCAATCGGGGCCTGCAGGCGCTCTTTCCGAAGGTGTTCGGTGGCGGCCATGCCGAACTGGTGCTCACCTCGGATGAACTGCTCGACAGCGGCGTCGCCATCATGGCGCAGCCGCCGGGCAAGCGTAACAGCACCATCCATCTGCTGTCGGGCGGCGAGAAGGCGCTCACCGCCATCGCACTGGTCTTCGCCATCTTTCAGCTCAACCCGGCCCCCTTCTGCCTGCTCGACGAGGTCGATGCGCCGCTCGATGATGCCAATGTCGGCCGCTATGTGAACCTGGTGCGCGAGATGTCGTACGGCATCCAGTTCATCTACATCACCCACAACAAGATCGCGATGGAGATGGCCCACCAGCTGCTGGGGGTGACCATGCAGGAGCCCGGCGTGTCACGGCTGGTCACGGTCGACATCGAGGCGGCGCAGGCGCTGGCTGGCGCCTGAACCACGGCGGTTTTCGGGCAGGCCCTTGGTATAATGGCGGCGAAGTGAGCCCCCGAACGCGGGCAAAATAACGAGAAGGTGCCTATGGAACTGTCGATGCGCGACTGGCTGTTCATGATCGGCGGGCTGTTGATTCTGATCATTCTGGCCGATGGCTTCCGGCGCGTGTGGCGGGCCCGGCGCAACGCGATCCGGGTCAGGCTCGAAGAGGATGTCAGCTTCGACCCACTGGAGGAGCTCGACCTGCTGCGCGGTGAATTGCCAAGCGGTGGTGCACGCCCCAAGGTGCGCGCCTGCAACGGTCACGAACCAGAACCGGCGCCGGCAACCGAATCGGCCACTGACTCCACCCCCCCGCAGCGCCCGGTCAGCCCGATGACCCAGCAGCTGCTGTTCGAGGATGAGTGTGACACCACGGCCGACGAGGTCGAGGAGGCACCCATTGAACCCGAGGTGCTGGCGATCCATCTGCTGGCGCCGGCGCCGGTCAATGGCCAGCGTCTGCTGGAACTGCTGCAACAGCAACGGCTCGAATTCGGTGAACGGGCGATCTTTCACTGCCACAAGCAGCGCGGCGGCAACAAGGGTGAACTGCTGTTCAGCGTCGCCAACCTGCTGGAACCCGGCACCTTCGATCCGGAACAGGCCGACCAGCTCGAAACCATTGGCGTGGTGCTGTTCCTGACCCTGCCCGGTCCGGCCCGGCCACTCGATGCCTTCGATGAGATGCGCCGCATGGCCGAGCTGCTGCGCCGCGCGCTGGATGGCGAGCTGCGCACCAGCACGCAGGAGCCCTTCAACACCCAGGCAGTGCGCAGCTACCGCGCCACCATCCGCCGCTTCATCGAGAAAACCACCAGCGCATCGGCAGCGCAATGAGCGAGCCACCAGCAGCTGCCGAGCCGGCGCAGCAGATTCGGCGGCTGCGCCAGGCCATCGAGCAACACAACTACAATTACTATGTGCTCGATCAACCAACGGTTCCGGATGCGGAGTATGACCGGCTGCTGCGTGAGTTGCAGGCACTGGAGGCGGCGCACCCGGAGCTGGTCACGCCCGACTCGCCGACCCAGCGGGTGGGCGCGGCACCACTGGCCAGCTTTGCCGAGGTGCAGCATGCGCTGCCGATGCTGTCGCTGGAGAACCTGTTCACTGCCGATGAGGCAAGACAGTTCGACCAGCGCCTGCGGGAACGGCTCGGCCTCGATGTCGCCATCGACTACAGTTGCGAGCCGAAGCTCGACGGCGTTGCGCTCTCGCTGCGCTACCAGCGTGGACAACTGCTGCAGGCCGCCACCCGTGGCGATGGCTTTCGCGGTGAGGATGTCACCCTCAATGTGCGCACCATCAGGGCCATCCCGCTGCGGCTTGCCGGCAACGACCACCCCGAGCAGCTCGAAGTGCGCGGCGAGGTCTACCTGCCGCTGGCCGGCTTCGAACAGCTCAACCAGCGGGCACGGGCAGCGGGCGAGCGGGAGTTCGTCAACCCCCGCAACGCCGCCGCCGGCAGCCTGCGCCAGCTCGATCCACGCATCACCGCGACCCGGCCGCTGCGCTTTTGCAGCTACGGCGTCGGCCTCGTCGAGGGCGGGCCACTGCCCGACCGCCACAGCGCCATCATGCAGCAGTTGCAGCAGTGGGGCTTGCCGACCAGCCGCGAAGCAGCACTGGTGCAGGGCGCCGAGGGCTGCCTCGACTACTACCGGCGGCTGCAACAGCGGCGGGGTGAACTCGGCTTCGAGATCGATGGCGTGGTCTACAAGGTCGATCGCCTCGACTGGCAGCAGCAGCTCGGTTTCGTCTCGCGGGCGCCACGCTGGGCGGCGGCCCACAAGTTTCCGGCCCAGGAGGAGTTGACCGAACTGCTCGATGTCGACTTCCAGGTCGGTCGCACCGGTGCGGTGACCCCGGTGGCCCGGCTGAAACCGGTCTTCGTCGGCGGCGTGACCGTCAGCAACGCCACGCTGCACAACATGGAGGAGATCGCCCGGCTCGACCTGCACATCGGCGACACCGTCATCGTCCGCCGCGCCGGTGATGTGATTCCCAAGGTGGTGCAGTGCGTGCCGGAACGCCGGCCCGCCACGGCCCGACCGATCCAACTGCCCAGTCAATGCACGCAGTGCGGTTCGGCCATCCTCAAGCCGCCCGGCGAGGTGGTGGCACGCTGCAGCGGCGGACTCTACTGTCCAGCACAGCGCAAGGAGGCGATTCGCCACTTCGCATCACGACTGGCGCTCGACATCCAGGGGCTTGGCGAGAAGCTGATCGACCAACTGGTCGAGCAGCGGCTGGTGGAGAGCGTGGCCGACCTCTACCGGCTGACCACGGCGCAACTCACTCCGCTGGAGCGCATGGGCGAAAAGTCGGCCAGCCGGATCGTGGCGGCGATCGACGCCAGCAGGCAGACCACGCTGGCCAGGTTTCTCTATGCCCTGGGCATCCGCGAGGTCGGCGAAGCCACCGCCAACGCCCTGGCCAACCACTTCGGCGAGCTCGACGCGGTGATGGCCGCCGATCGTGAAACCCTGCAACAGGTGGCCGATGTCGGTCCGGTGGTGGCCGAGCAGATCCACACCTTCTTTCGCCAGCCGCACAACCTTGAAGTGATCGCGGCGCTGCGCAGTGCCGGCATCCACTGGCCGACCGTCACGCCGGCCACGGCCAGCGCCGGTCCGCTGGCCGGCAAGACGGTGGTGATCACCGGCACCCTCGCCACCCTGTCACGCGATGCGGCCAAGGCGCAACTGACGGCCCAGGGTGCCAAACTGACCGACAGCCTGTCGGCGCGCACCGACTATCTGGTGGTGGGCGAAAATCCCGGTTCGAAACTGGCCCGCGCACAACAGCTCGGCACGCCCCAGCTCGATGAAGCGGCCTTCATCGAACTGCTGAGTCAGTCACGCTGCTGATCGGCACGCCCGGCATGCTGTCAAAAACAGGTTAACATTAACCGGTAGAGTCTCCCGGCAAGCGGGCGACACCGCGCATTCAAGGAGTCAGCATGCGGCTTTTGGTTACCGGCGGCGCCGGTTACATCGGCAGCCATGTCACCCGGTTGCTGGGTGAGGCGGGCCATGAGGTGGTGGTGCTCGACAACCTCTCCACCGGCTTTCGTCAGGCAGTGCTGAGCGGCGAACTGGTGGTGGGTGACCTCTGCGACACCGCACTGCTCGACCGGCTGTTCCGCCAGCACCGCTTCGAGGGGGTGCTGCACTTCGCCGCCAACATCGTGGTGCCGGAATCGGTCGCGAATCCGTTGAAGTATTATCGAAATAACAGCTTCAACGTCTTGAATTTGCTAGAAGTAATGCATAAACATGAGCCGCGTTATCTGATCTTTTCTTCCACTGCGGCGGTCTATGGCATGCCGCAGAGCGCGCTGGTCAGCGAAGAGAGCCCGCTGCAGCCGATCAACCCCTACGGTGCTTCCAAGATGGTCAGCGAGCGGATGATCATCGACCATGCCGCAGTCAGCGGCCTGCGCCATGTGATCCTGCGTTACTTCAACGTCGCCGGCGCCGACCCCGGTGGCCGGATCGGGCAATCGACCCCGGCGGCCACCCATCTGATCAAGGTGGCGGCACAGACCGCCCTCGGACTGCGTCCGGCCCTGCAGATCTTCGGCACCGACTACCCCACCCCCGATGGCACCTGCATCCGCGACTACATCCATGTCGAAGATCTGGCCAGCGCCCATCTGGCCGCGCTGAATCACTTGGCCGCCGGTGGCACCAGCGAACTGCTCAACTGCGGCTATGGCCATGGCCTCAGCGTCAGGGAGGTGGTGCAGAGCGTCAAACAGGTCACCGGCGTCGACTTCGCGGTGCAGACCAGCGACCGACGCCCCGGCGATCCGGCCCAGTTGGCGGCCGACAACCGCCGCATTCTCGCCACGCTCGACTGGCGGCCGCGTCACGATGACCTCGAAACCATCGTTCGCAGCGCCGTCGACTGGGAGCGGCGGCAACTGAACCATCCATGGCGAAACTGATCGAAGCGCACAGCATCGATCAATGCCCTGACCTCAACCCGATCCAATCCAAGGACTGCCCCATGATCAAGAAATGTCTGTTCCCGGTGGCCGGCTACGGCACCCGTTTTCTGCCCGCCACCAAGTCCATGCCGAAGGAGATGCTGCCGGTGGTCAACAAGCCGCTGGTGCAGTACGCCGTCGAGGAGGCGGTCGAGGCCGGTCTGACCGAGATCGCCTTCGTCACCGGTCGCAGCAAGCGGTCGATCGAGGACCACTTCGACAAGAGCTATGAGCTGGAGCATCAGATCGCCGGCAGCGGCAAGGAGCGCTACCTCACCGGCATCCGCAAAATCATGGACAGCTGCACCTTCTCCTACACCCGGCAGCGGGAGATGAAGGGGCTGGGCCACGCCATCCTGACCGGCCGCACGCTGATCGGCGAGGAGCCGTTCGCGGTGGTGCTCTCGGACGACCTCTGCATCAACCAGGAGGAGGCGGTGCTGACGCAGATGGTGAAGCTCTACAAGCAGTTTCGCTGCAGCATCGTCGCCATCGAGGAGGTGCCGCCCGAGGAGACCAACAAATATGGCGTCATCGCCGGCGAAGAGATGAAGGAGGGACTCTACCGCGTCCACGACATGGTCGAAAAACCCAAGCCCGAGGATGCCCCCAGCAACCTCGCCATCATCGGCCGCTACATCCTGACGCCCGACATCTTCGACATTCTCGAGAAGACCCCACCGGGCAAGAATGGCGAGATCCAGATCACCGACGCCCTGCTGACCCAGGCCAAGGATGGTTGCGTGCTGGCCTACAAATTCCGTGGCAAACGGTTCGACTGCGGCAGCGTCGATGGCTTCATCGAAGCCACCAACTACTGCTACCAGCACTGCTACCGCGACATCTGATCGCTGCATCCATGAAGGAAGATGGCATGACCCAGGACTACCGCTGCTTCAAGGCCTACGACATCCGCGGCCGCATCCCCGACCAGCTCAATGACGAGATCGCCTGGCGCATCGGCCGCGCCTTCGCGGCCTACCTCCAGCCACGCAAGGTGGTGGTCGGGCACGACATCCGCCTCTCCAGTCCGCAGATGGCCGCCGAGGTGATGCGCGGCCTGCGCGAGAGCGGGGTCGATGTCTATGACATCGGCCAGTGCGGCACCGAGGAGGTCTACTTTGCCACCTTCGACTACCAGTTCGATGGCGGCATCATGGTCACGGCCAGCCACAATCCCAAGGATTACAACGGCATGAAGCTGGTGCGCGACAACGCCCGGCCAATCAGCGGCGACACCGGCCTGTTCGAGATCAAACGGCTGGCCGAGCGTGGCGAGTTTGTCGATGCCGAGGTTCAGGGCAGCCACTACACGCTGCAACACCGCGCACGTTACATCACCCACCTGCTCGGCTACATCGATGCCAGCGCACTCAAGCCGCTGAAGCTGGTGGTCAACGCCGGCAACGGTGGCGCCGGTGAAGTGATCGACGCACTGGAACCGCTGTTGCCGTTCGAGTTCATCAAGCTGCACCATGCGCCCGATGGCCACTTTCCCAACGGCGTGCCCAACCCGCTGCTGCCGGAGAACCGGCCGGCCACCATCGAGGCGATCCGCACCAGCGGCGCAGACCTCGCGATCGCATGGGATGGCGACTTCGACCGCTGCTTTCTGTTCGACGAAACCGGTGCCTTCATCGAGGGGTACTACATCGTCGGCCTGCTGGCCGAAGCCTTTCTGCGCAAGGCCCCCGGCAGCCGGATCGTCCACGATCCACGCCTGACCTGGAACACCATCGACATCGTCGAACGGCTGGGCGGCAGCCCGATCCAGAGCAAGACCGGCCACGCCTTCATCAAGGAGCGGATGCGGGCCGAAGATGCCATCTATGGCGGCGAGATGAGCGCCCACCACTATTTTCGCGACTTTGCCTACTGTGACAGCGGCATGATCCCCTGGCTGCTGACTGCCGAGCTGATCAGCCGCAGCGGCAAGCCGCTGTCGCAACTGGTGCGCGAGCGGATGGCGAAATTCCCGGTCAGTGGCGAGATCAACCGCCGGGTCGAACAGCCGGAACGGCTGATTGCCGAGATCGAACAGCGCTTCGCTGCGCAGGCAGTCGATCTCGACCACACCGATGGCCTGAGCATGCAGTTCGACGACTGGCGCTTCAACCTGCGCATGTCCAACACCGAACCGGTGCTGCGGCTCAACGTCGAGTCGCGCGGTGATCCGGCATTGATGGAGCGCAAGACCGCCGAGCTGCTGGCGCTGATCGGCGGCGTGGCGTAGCCGGGCGGGCCACACGCCTGCCCCAATCGGCAGCCGGGAGGCTATCATGCCACCTGCAAAGCCCATCACCATCGGAGCGTACCAATGAACTCCTACCGTCGGCTGAGCCGGTTCGATCGCCTGCTGGGCGAACTGCAACACTGTGTCGAGACGCTGTCGCGTACATCGACCTCGGCCCGCCCCACACCGGGTGCGCAGCTGCCAGAAGCCGATCTGAGCGAGCGCGAACGGCGGCACGCCGCCGGCCTGATGCGGGTCAACCATGCCGGTGAAGTCTGTGCCCAGGCGCTCTACCAGGGGCAGGCGCTGACTGCACGTCTGCACAGCGTGCGCAGCCAGATGGAGCAGGCCGCGGAGGAGGAGCGCGACCATCTGGCCTGGTGCGAAGCGCGGCTGGAGGCACTGCAGAGTCACACCAGCCGGCTCAATCCACTCTGGTATGGCCTGTCGTTCGGCCTTGGCGCCGCTGCCGGTGCGGTGAGCGACCGGGTCAGCCTCGGTTTCGTCGCCGCCACCGAAGAGCTGGTGGGCAGACACCTCGAAGCCCACCTCGACACCCTGCCGGAGGCGGATGCCAAAAGCCGGGCGGTGGTCGAGGAGATGCTGTGCGATGAGCTACAGCATGCCCGCAGCGCGCTCGATGCCGGCGGATTCGACTTTCCCGCGCCGATCAAACTGGCCATGCATCTGGCCTCCAGGGTGATGACCCACAGCAGCTACCACCTGTAACCGGCTGCTGTTTAGCCCGGCACCACCGCGCTTCGGCCAGTGCCGGGCGGTCACGGTGAATTTCCGCGAGAGCTCTTTTATCCGGGCGCATCGAGGCCGTACACTCTCAGGCCGCTGCCGGAGCGACGCCTTGTGCCCACCCACCCCAAAAGAGCCGAGCCATGACTCAGGAACCCGCCTGGTACCGCGATGCAATCACCACCCCCTTTGTCGAAGGCGTGGTCGAGGTGGCCGGCTGCCCGATTCACTACCAGCACTGGTCAAACCCCGGCGCGCCGGCGCTGCTGCTGGTGCATGGCTATGCCGCCCATTCGCACTGGTGGGACTTCATCGCGCCGCTGCTGCTCGACCAGTACCAGGTGGTGGCGCTCGACATCTCCGGCTGCGGCGAGAGCGGTCACCGCGACCACTATGACCTGGCCACCTATGCCGCCGAGCTGATGGCCGTTGCCGAGGCGACCCGGCTGCCCGAGCCCTTCACGCTGATCGGCCACAGCTTCGGCGGCGGCATCGTCCTCAAGGCGGCGACACTCTATCCGGAACGGCTGCGCGGCATCGTGCTGGTCGACTCCTCGGTGGTCCGCCCGCCGGGCGAAGCATCGCAGCGCCGTACCATCGGTGCGCTGCCGACCATCGTCCATCCCGACCTGCCCACCGCCATCGAGCGGTTCCGCCTGATCCCGCCGCAGCACTGCCCGAACCAGTTTCTGGTCGATTACATCGCCCGCCACTCCTACCGGCAGAGCAGCGAAGGCTGGCAACTGAAGAGCGATGCCAAACTGCTCGGCCGTTTCGAACGGGAGGATCAGACCGATGCGCTGCTGGCGCTGCGCTGTCGCTTCGGCGTGATCCATGGTGGCCTGAGCTCGACCTTTCGCGCGGAACAGCGCGACTATCTGGCCTATGTGGCCCCGCCGGGTTCGCCCTTCGTCGAACTGCCCGGCGCCAACCATCACCTCTTCATCGACCAGCCGCTGGAGTTTGCGGCGCAGCTCAAAACGCTGCTGGCACAGTGGTAGCAGACCGAAGACCACGGAGCGTCCGCAACCGCCATCCGGCAGCGGAATTCCGTCTCGATTGAACGGCACTGCGTCAGAAAACCGTCCATTCGCCTGACCTGCCCATGCCTCGCCAAGGAAGTGACGGCCAGAGCCACAGTTTCACACGCCATTCCCGGCCAATTCGCCCTCATCTTCGCTTGGCATCGTGCTTGCTATGACCTGGTGTCATCCGATTTTTGACGCAGGCAACCCATGGCAAAAGAGAAAGAAAACGATCAGGAACAGGAAGCGAAAGCTGGCGGCGGCAACAAGAAAGCCATCCTGATCATCGCGCTGGTCGCAGTGGTCTGTCTGCTGCTCGGCGGCGGTGGCGGCTACCTGCTGTTCTCGGGCGGGGAGAAAGAGAGCAAGAGCACGGCCGGCGGCAAAAAATCCGACAAGGCGAGCAAAAGCGAAAAATCGGCAAAAAAAGAGGAGGGCGAAGAAGAGGCCGCCACGGATGCCGAGGAGGGCGAAGAGGGCACCGAAGAGGCCAGCCCCAAGCCGCCGGCGCAGTACAGCAACATGAAGCCGCTGACCGTCAACTATACCGTCAATGGCAAGCCACGCTACCTGCAGGTCTCCATCTCGGTGATGAGCCGCGACCCGGCCGTCAACAGCTTCGTCGAGGCCAATCAACCGCTGCTGCAGAACAACCTGCTGCTGATCATGGGCAATTACAGCTTTGACCAACTGGGCACGCTGGAAGGCAAGGAGAAGCTCCGTGCCGCCTGCTTCGATGAGGTCCAGAAGGTGATCCACAAAGAGCTGGGTGAAGAGCACAACATCGAACAGGTGCTGTTCTTCAATTTCATTCTTCAGTAAGCCAAGCAGATCGCCGATGAGCCTACAGGACCTTCTCAGCCAGGACGAAATCGACGCGCTGCTCCATGGCGCGGATGATGGCGCCAAGGGCGATGACCGCCTCGGTCTGCCGGGCGAAATCACCCCCTATGATCTGGCCACCCAGGACCGCATCGTCCGCGGCCGGATGCCGACACTGGAGATGATCAACGAGCGCTTCGCCCGCTACATCCGCATCAGCCTGTTCAACCTGCTGCGACGCAGCGCGGAGGTGCAGGTCGGCGGCGTGCAGGTGATGAAGTTCGGTGAGTACGTTCACACCCTCTATGTCCCCACCAGCCTGAACATGGTGAAGTTCAGGCCGCTGCGTGGCACGGCGCTGTTCATTCTCGACGCCAAGCTGGTCTTCAAGCTGGTCGACAACTACTTCGGCGGCGAGGGGCGTCACGCCAAGATCGAGGGCCGTGAATTCACCCCGACCGAAAACCGCATCGTGCAACTGATGCTGGGCTATGTCTTCAAGGATCTGTGCGAGGCCTGGTCGCCGGTCCTCAAGATCGATCTGGAGTATGTCAACTCCGAGGTGAACCCGGCGATGGCCAACATCGTCACGCCGAGTGAAGCAGTGGTGGTCAGCACCTTTCACATCGAACTCGATGGCGGCGGCGGCAACCTGCACATCACCCTGCCCTATTCGATGGTCGAGCCGATCCGCGACATTCTCGATGCCGGCATGCAGAGCGACAGCAACGAGGTCGACGATCGCTGGGCCAAAATCCTGCGCAACGACATTCTCAACTCCTGTGTCGACATGAACTGCACGCTCTACCAGATACCGGCATCGCTGCGGGATGTGAAAAACCTCAAACCCGATCAGGTGCTAGGCGTCGAGATGCCCGAAGAGGTGACCCTCCACGCCAATGGCGTGCCGATCTTCGTCTGCAAGCTCGGCGTCTCCAATGGCAAGTATGCGCTGAAGGTGCTGCGCAAGGCCGAACTGATCTAGTCATCACGATGAATCGAACATGGAGACACTGCCATGAGCAATGAAAAAGGTTCCGGACGCAGCGATGAAGAGCTGGCAGCCGAGTGGGGCCAGGCGCTTTCCCAACAGGAGAGCGAGGGCGACTGGTCGGCAGCACTGGATGAGCAGAAAAAACAGGAGAACCTCTACGGCCGGGCCAAACCGGTCAAGCTCGAGGAGTTGAGCAGCGAGGGCAACCACGGCGCGGGTCCAGCCGATCTGGCCAACCCCGACCTCGATGTGATTCTCGACATCCCGGTCACCATCAGCATGGAGGTCGGCAGCACGCCGATCACCATCCGCAACCTGCTGCAACTGAGTCAGGGCTCGGTGATCGAACTCGACCGGCTGGCCGGTGAACCCCTGGATGTGCTGGTCAACGGCACCCTGATCGCCCATGGCGAAGTGGTCGTGGTCAACGAAAAGTTCGGCATCCGCATGACCGACGTGGTCAGCCCTTCCGAACGCATCAACCGGCTGCGTTGAACCGGAGCCGCCATGAAGAGACTTTCCAGAACCGCCATCGCTTCTCTGACCCTGCTGCTGAGCGGTGTCAGCATGGCGCTGCGGGCTGCCGAGCACAGCGCCGTGGCCGAACCGCTGTCGTCGTCGCAGTCGATCATGCAGATGCTGTCCGGATTGGCGGTGGTGCTGGCACTCTTCATCGCCTTGGCCTGGCTGCTGAAGCGCTTTGGCCGCGGCCAGCTCCACGGCGGCGGCACGCTGTTCCGCACGCTGGGCGCCATGCCGGTCGGCACCCGTGAGCGGCTGCTGCTGATCGAGATCGGCGGCGAGCAGTTCGTGCTGGCGGTCACACCCGGCCAGATCAGCAAGATCCACCACTTCGAACAGCCGATCGCCCTGCCGGAGCCGGGCAGCGACAGCGATTTCGCCACCCGACTGAAAAGCCTCATCGAGCAGCGCCGGAGCGCACCATGAAACGCACCCCGCTGCTGACGCTGACCCTGCTGGGCCTGCTGCTCTGCGCAACGCCGAGCTGGGCCCGCGACCTTGGCATCACCGCACTGAAGATGACCGCCAACCCCGATGGTGGTCAGGAGTACTCGGTGACCCTGCAGATTCTGATCATCATGACCGCGCTGACGCTGCTGCCGGCGCTGTTGATGATGATGACCGCCTTCACCCGCATCATCATCGTCTTTTCGATTCTGCGTCAGGCACTGGGACTGCAACAGACCCCCTCCAACCAGATTCTGCTCGGGCTGGCGCTGTTTCTGACCTTCTTTGTCATGGCGCCGGTCTTCAAGCAGGCCAACGAAGTGGCACTGACACCCTATCTGAATGAGCAGATCGGCTTCGAGCAGGCGCTCGAACGCGCCTCGGAGCCATTTCGCCACTTCATGCTGGCGCAGACCCGCCGCAGCGACCTCGAACTCTTCGTGCAACTGAGCCAGCAACCGCCCGTCGCCGAGCCAGAGAAAATCGACTTCGCCACCCTGGTGCCAGCCTTCGTCACCAGCGAGCTGAAGACCGCCTTCCAGATCGGGTTTCTGCTGTTCATCCCCTTTCTGATCATCGACCTCGTCGTTGCCAGCGTGCTGATGGCGATGGGGATGATGATGCTGTCGCCGGTCATCATCTCGCTGCCGTTCAAGATCATGCTGTTCGTGCTGATCGACGGCTGGGTGCTGCTGATCGGCAACCTCGCCGCCAGCTTCGCCACCTAGGGCACGCCCATGACGCCACAGACGGTCATCGACATCTTCTCCAGCGCCATTCAGCTCGTCGTGCTGCTGGTGATGCTGATCGTGCTGCCCAGCCTGCTGGTCGGCCTCGTCGTCAGCATCTTTCAGGCCGCCACCCAGATCAACGAACAGACGCTGAGCTTTCTGCCACGGCTGATCACCATCTTCGTCATCCTGATGCTGGCCGGACCCTGGATTCTCACGCGGCTGGTCTCCTATTCCCAGACGCTGCTCGGCAGCATTCCGCAACTGATCGGCTAGCCGGTACGCCGCCCATGCTGACCCTCTCTGCGGCCGCAATCGAAAAAGAGCTGCTGGGGCTGCTGCTGCCGCTGTTCCGCATCTCCGCCTTCTACCTTGCCGTGCCGATCATCGGCTCCAATCTGGTCCCGCGTCGCGTGCGCATGGGGCTGGCACTGGCCACCACCCTGGTGGTGCTGCCGACACTGCCCGCCATGCCCGCCCTCCAGGCCTTCTCGCTCGCCGGCTGGTGGCTGACCATCGAACAGGTGGTGATCGGTGCCGCACTCGGCTTTGCCGTGCAGCTGCTGTTTCACGCCGTGGCCATGGCCGGCCAGTTGATCAGCATGAACATGGGGCTGGGATTCGCCTCGATGATGGACCCGACCAACGGCATCTCGGTGCCGATCCTCGGCCAGTTCTACCTGTTCATGGTGACCCTGCTGTTTCTCGCCAGCAACGGCCACCTGATCGTCATCGAAGCGACCATCGAGAGCTTCCGCATCCTGCCGGTCGGCGCCGGACTGCCGCTCGACGGCCTGGCGCTGCTGGCCCGCGCCGGCGGCTGGATCATCGGCGCCGCACTGCTGATCTCACTGCCGGCGATGACCACGCTGCTGGTGGTCAACCTCGCCTTCGGCGTCATCAGCCGCGCTGCGCCGCAGCTCAACCTCTTCTCGCTCGGCTTTCCCTTTACGCTGGTCTTCGGCCTGCTGCTGGTCTGGCTCACGCTGTCGGCCCTGTCACCCCAGTTCACGCTGCTGAGCGGCGAAGCCTTCGAGCTGATGCGTGCCCTCCTGCAGAACGGGGCGGCGCATGGCTGAAGAACAAGCCCAGGAACGGACCGAAGCGGCCACCCCCCGACGGCTGGAAAAAGCCCGCGAAGAGGGGCAGGTCGCCCGTTCGCGCGACTTTGCCATGGCCGTGCTGATGCTGGTCGCCAGCCTGGGGGTGATCGCCAGCGCCGAACGGCTGCTGCGGCTCTTTGGCGAGCTGATGCGGTTCAACTTCCGTCTGGAGCGCAGCCTGCTGTTCGACAGCAGCAGCCTGGTCAGCCACCTCGGCGGCTCGATCTGGCAGGCCGCTGTGGCGGTGGGACCCCTGCTGGCGCTGCTCTTTCTCGCCTCACTGCTGGGACCGCTGGCGATTGGCGGCTGGTCGGTCAGCAGCAAGGCGCTGATGCCGCGCTTCAACCGGCTCGACCCCTTCGCCGGCCTCAAGCGGATGTTCGCCATGCGCGCCTGGGTCGACCTGCTCAAGGCGCTGGCCAAGTTTCTCTTCGTCACCGCCATGACCCTCTGGCTGCTCTACCGCTGGCGCAGCGCCTTTCACACCCTGGGCGACCTGCCGCTGCGCCCGGCCATCGGCGAGGCGCTCCATCTGCTCGGTGTCAGCTTCGTCGTGCTGTGCAGCAGCCTGGTGCTGATCGGACTGGCCGACATCCCCTGGCAGCTGTTCGAGTATCAGAAGCAGTTGAAGATGACCAAGCAGGATGTGCGCGAAGAGGCCAAGGAGAGCGAAGGCAAACCCGAGGTGAAGGGGCGCATCCGCCAGTTGCAGCGCGAATTCGCCCGCAACCGGATGATGGCCGAGGTGCCCACCGCCGACGTCATCATCACCAACCCGACCCACTTTGCCGTCGCGCTGCGCTACGACGCCGAGCGGATGGGCGCACCGCGACTGGTCGCCAAGGGCAGCGATGCGCTGGCGATGAAGATCCGCGAAATCGCCCAGGAACACGGCGTGCCGATCGTCGAGCTGCCGGCACTGGCACGGGCCATCCACCACCACACCGAGATCAACCAGGAGATTCCGGCCGGACTCTACCTCGGCGTGGCCCAGGTGCTGGCCTACATCTTCCAGTTGCGCCGCCAGCAGCAGTCGGGCGGCAAGAAGCCGACACCGCCGCAGGAAGTCCCGATCCCCGACGAACTGCGCCGCGATTGAGCCACGCCCGACGGATCGTCAACAGAACCAAATTCAGTCTCAGCACAACCTGCTGGGCAACTGCGCGTTCAGCCAGCCAAAACCCACGCGCTCCTGCTCCAGTCGCAGCCGGGGTTGCAGGCGATCGAACCTGAGGTCGTCGTAGAGCGTCGCCTCCTGCGCCGTCAGACGGAGCAAATCCTGCTGTGCGGGCTCGGGCTCCTCGCCCCAATGCGCCCGATGCGCGAGCAGAGTCTCCCGATCCATCAGCAACGACGCCGCGTGGGGAAAGTGGCCGCGCAACTGGTCGAGGATGGCAAAGCCGTGGGTGTCGATATCACCCCAGTAGTGGAGCCAGCAGCGCTGTAGCCAGGCGGCGCCGGCCAGGGCGTCCCAGCCGTAGCCGGCGCCGAACAGGACGATCGCGCGCGCCAGCGGCGGAAAGGCGAGAAAGTTCACCTCGTTCTCGGTGATGAACACGTGCTCGATCGGGAACACGAGCGCGGCGAAACTCGCCGCGTCCAGCGTGATGTCTACCAATCCCGCGCAGCCCGGCAGGCTGGGCAGCGCCGGGTCGAGCAGACGGAACCGAATCCGCACCGGCTTGTCCAGGAAGCCGAACCGGCGGGCGAAGTGACCCACGCCGTTTGCTGCGGGTTCGATGGCCGCGGGCGGCAGGGCGAGGTCGAGCAGCTCGCCGAGCACGCCGCGATGCGCCTCGATGAACTTGCTGTCCACGCCCGGCACGTCCACCTGGCGCAGGTAGACGCCCGGACGAGGATGCGCTTGAAGCCAGGCGACGACGGCCAGCAGGCGCGGCCAGCGCTCGGCCAGTTCCAAAGCCTGCAAAGGTCGCTTCAGGAGCCAGGCGAGCAGCGCCGGCTGTTCATCGGCGGTCCGTTGCCACAAGGCGCGGAACGGCTCGGCCGCTCGTGCCTTGCCGATGACGGCCAGCGCATCGTGCACGGTGTCGACCCAGACCGCGGCCGGCAGCCGCTGCGTGCCCTGAACCCGATGGTTCCACTCGCGCCAGTCGATCCGCACCTGCGGCGTGGCGGCGAGTGCGCGCACCCAGTCGCGCACCGCCTCGAAGCGGTCGGACAGGTCCGCCGCGCCCGGCGCCTTCAGGCTCAGGCGCAGCGGCCAGGCGATGGCCTCCGGGCGCACGCTGGCGCGCAGCAGTTCGCCCCGCTCCCACAGGCGCTGCACCTGGGCGCGCAAGTCGGCCGGCAGCGTCCAGCTCACGCCGTCGCGCCCGCCACATCGGCCGCGTGGGCCAGTTTCTGCGCCCGGTACTCGGCGATGGTCAGGCAGCGCAAGCGCGAGTCGCGCCCGTCCTCGTTGTGCACGAAGCCGACGCTGGCGACGAAGGGCTCGATGATGTGGATCTTCTGCAGCGGCGTGACGATCAGCAGTTGCAGGTTCAGCTGCTGGAACAGGCGCAGGCCGTACTGGGCCGATTCGTCCGAGCCGCGCCCGAAGGCCTCGTCAATCACCACGAAGCGGAACGAGCGCGAGCGCACCGCGCCCCACTCCAGCCCGAACTGGTAGGCCAGGCTCGCGGCCAATACGGTGTAGGCCAGCTTCTCCTTCTGGCCGCCCGACTTGCCGCCCGAGTCCGCGTAGTGCTCGTGCTCGGCGCCATCGGCGCGCCAGCGCTCGCTGGCCGAGAACGAAAACCACTGCCGCACGTCGGTGACCTTGGCGGTCCAGCGCCGGTCGGCGTCCGTGAGGCCCTCGCGGCCGCGGAAGCGGTCGATGATGGCCTTGACCTGCACGAACTTGGCTTCCGAGTACTGCTCGTCGGCCGAGCCGGTGAGCGCGCCCTCGGTGCAGGCGCGCAGGTCCTGCTGGAAGTCGCGGATCTCGGCATCGGGGCTCGGCTGCGCCAGCAGCCGGATGAAGCGCCCGGGGTTGTAGTCGATGCCGGCCAGCGACTGGTTGATGCGCTCGACCCGCTCGCGGATCGTCTCGCGCTCGCGGTAGAGCTGGCCGTTGAAGTTGGCGATCTCGCGGATGGTGTTCTCGTTGAGCAGCTCCTTGAAGCGCGCCTCGAAGCGCGGCAGGTCGTCGCCCTTGAGGCCCGTGAGCAGCCGCGCGTACTCCGCCAGCGCCGCCAGGCTCACGTCCATCTCCACGGTCTCGGCCTTGAACTCGTCCCTGAAGGCGGCCATTGCCTTGATGATCTTCTCGCTCAGCCGCTTGAGCCTGAGGTCCTCCGCGTCGATGCGCTCCTGCAGCCACTTGCGCAGCTCCTGCTCGCGGTTGTCGCAGGACTCGACCGTCAGTTGATGCTCGTCCAGCGCCTGCGAACGCCAGGCGTCCAGACGCTCGATCTGCGCCTCGGTCAGCGGCGCATCGGCCCAAACCGAGCGGGCCTGATCACGCAGCGTTTGCGCCGCCTCTTGCTTGGTGGCTACCGCCGAGCGCTTGTCGCGCGCCGCGTCGCGCTGGCGTTCCACCTCCGTGAGCCGCGCTTGCGCCGCCTTGAGCTGGCGACCCAGCTCTTGCAGCGTGTCGGAGGCGGCCTCCAACGTCGCACATTCCTCGGTGAGCGCGGCTATCTGGCGGGCCAGACTCATCCAGTCGATATCCGCAAAGCGCGTGACCTCCTCCAGCTTGCTGAGTGCATCCAGTCGGCCCCGCAGTTCGTTGCGCTCCTGCTGGATCTCGCCGATGCGCTGCCCCAGCGTGGCGAGTCTTGCCTCCAGACGGTCCCGCTGGTCGCGCAGGGCGCGCAGCTTGTCGGCATTGCTCCAGCCGAGCACGTAACGGCTGCGGTCGTCGATACGGCTGCGGTCGTCCTTCTCGTGGCGCCCGCTCGGCTCCTTGATCTGCCCGGCGCGGGTGATGGCGCGCGCCTCACGGCGGAACTGCTCGCCGCTGTCGCAGCAGGCCACGTCGAAGCGGCTTCGAAGCTCCTGCTCCAGCCACTCGTAGTGCGGCGAATCCGGCTTGATGACGAGCTTGCGCACCAAGGACTGCGGATGCAGACCCGCGCCCGGCTGGGCCTTGCGCGGCCGCACGTGGAAGTACACCAGCCGCGCGCCCAGGTGCTGACGGTCCACCCAGTCGGCGACGGCCCGGTAGTGCGCGTCCGGCACCAGCAGCGCGAGGCCGAAACCGCGCAGCAGCCGCTCGGCGGCGCCTTGCCACTCGCGCGCGTCGTCGCGCACCTGGATCAGCTCGCCGGCGAAGGGCAGTTTGTCCTCGCCGATCGACAGCGCCGAACACAACCCGTCGCGGATGCGGACTTGGGCGGCGTCGATGTTGCTCCGGCGCCGCTCAAGACTTTCGATCTCCTCGGTCAGGGCGGCGTGCTCTTCGCGCCCCTTGCGTAAGGCGAAGTCCTCCTCGCGCTCGCGGTTGTCCAGATCGGCGATGCGCTCGCGCAGGCCTTCGGCGCGCTGGGCGATGCCCTGCTGCTGGGCGAGAAAGGCGGTTTCATCGGCTGGCGGCGGCTCGTCGATGCGCGCGAGCAGCGCTGTGTGGCGGTCGGCGCGCTGCTGGCGCTGGTGCTTCTCCTGCTCCAGACGGCGAATCTCCGCCGCCAACTCCTCCAGGCGGTCGCCGCCGTTGTCGCGCAGGGCCCGCTCCAGACGGCCGACCTCGACGCGTTCGGCCTCGCGCTGTGCGTCCAGGCGCTCGATTTGGGCATTGAGCCGGGCCGCATCCTGCGCCAGCAGGTCAAGGCGGCGTTCCAGCAGTTCGCCCTTGAGCCGCGCGAAGTAGGGCCGCAGCGCCTCGCGCCCGTCGCGCCAGTCCTGAATCTCCGCCACCAGCGCCTGGTGGCGCTGACCGTCCTCGACCAGCGGCGTCAGCAATGCAACCTGCCGCTTGGCCTTGAGCACGGCCTGATGGGCACGGTCGAGGTCATCGAAGTGGCGGATCAGCGCCTCGATGCGGCTGGCGACGTCGAAGGGCTCCAGCATGTGGCTGCGCACGAAGTCGGTGAGGTTCCCCACCGATTTCATCGACACGGTCTGGTGGAACAGCTCCAGGGCTTGCTCGTGCTCGATGCCGAAGCGGCGGCGGAACCAGGCGCCGTAGGGCGGGAAGCTGTCGAACAACTCGCAGCCGGCGCCGCGCAGCTTCCTGCGCAGCGCGGCGATGTCGCTACCGAAGCCGCTGAAATCCTCGGTGATGCTCAGTGCCCGCTCGGCGGCCACCAACAGACGCGCCGGCTGGCCCTGCGGGTCTTTCAGCCAGAACACCTGGGCCAGCGTCACCGCCTGGTCGTAGCCCTCGTTGCGGAACACGCCGAGGATGACCGAGTAGCTCGACGCGTCGCGCAGCGCCACCGGTTTGGCGCTGCCCGTCACCTCGTTGCGCTCGCTCTTGTAGTGGCCGAGCACGTAGGAGCGCAGCGAGCGCTCGCGCGCATCCGCCCCGGCCGCCTTGTTGTAGGCCACGCGCTGCGCCGGCACCAGCAAGGTGGTGATGGCGTCCACCAGCGTGGACTTGCCCGAACCGATGTCGCCGGTGAGCAGGCCGTTGCGGCCGTCGAGCGGCAGCCGCCAGACGCGCTGGTCGAAGGTGCCCCAGTTCAGCACCTCCAGCCGCTGCAACCGAAAGCCGACGCGGCTGTCGTCGGCGATGAAGTCGAGCGCGAGATTGGGCGCCTCAGCCATCGGCCGCCTCCGGGTCCGGCGCCGCGCCGGACAGCGCGGTGCGATACGTCGCAAGGCGCGCGGCGAAGTCGGCCAGCCACTGCGCGTCCACGAAGGCCTTCAGGATGCGCCGCACCTCGTAGTGGCCGCCGTCCGGCCAGCTGCCGGCCGCGGGCTTGAGCCGGCGCACAAAGCCCAGCTCGGCCACCCTGCTGATGGTCGCGTCGACCTGGTCCACGAGCCGGGCCTCGTTGCTCCCCTCGGGCAGGAACACCCGCATCAGCTCCACGATCTCGTCGCGCGCGAGCACCAGCCGCGTGTCGCCGCCGGCGGCGTCGAACTCGGCCAGGCGCTTGCGCAGCAGCGCCAGCATCAGGCTCACCGGGTAGGAGAGCGGCCGGCGCGCGACCAGCCGCGGCAGGCGCGGCGCGCCGTCTGATTCGTCCGCGTCCGGGCGGCTCTTCAGGAAGGCGTAGCCCTCGGCCTCGTCCAGCATCAGGTCGAGCAGCAGCACGGCGGCCTGTTCGCGCACCCGCGCCTGCAGGCGCAGCAGGCCCGCCCACAGCCGCTCGTCGTCGTCGCGGTAGAGCACGCCCTTGAGCAGCTGCACCATCAGTTGCGACAGCTCGGGCACGGCGGGTGGCGCGCTGGGCTCGATCGAGTCGTCGTTCTCGTGCAGCCTGTCGTTCATCGGCTTGCGTCACCCATGGTGTGTCAGCGCGTGAAGATCACGCGCGGCAGACGCGCCTCGCGCGTCACGGTCTCGCCCGCTGCATTGCTGGCTTGCCAGCGGATCGGCTCTTCCACGGCTTCATCGACCAGGGCACGCAGGCCGTCCAGCACGTCGCCGCCAGCCCCGGCGTGCGCCAGCTCCAGCCAGGCCACCAGCTCTGCCAGGCCCTGCTGCAAGGGCTCGGCATCCAGCAGCTCATGCAGCGTGATCTGCGGCTGGTGGCGCAGTGCATGCTGCACTGCCGAGCGCAGGCGCGCCTTGTCCACCACGATCTGCTCGAACAGCCGCGCGGTGTCGATGTCGTCCGCGCCGGCCTCGAGTGTCATCTCTGCCAGGCGCGGCCTCACCGTGGGCGTGTACAGCGGCCGCTCCAGCGGCAGCGCGATGTCCGCACCCATGGCGTCGATCTGCATCACCGCACCGCCGGGCGCCGCCCCGCGCAGCGCGAGTGCTTTGCTCTCGATGCCGCGCAGCAGCTCCAGGATGCGGCGGTTCTCCACGAAGGCCCGGTCGTCCAGGAAGCGGCGCAACTGCTGCGACAGCTGCGCCACGGTGCGCTGCGTGTGTTCGCCGGCCTCCAGCCAGTCGTGGTGCACGCGGCGGGTGCGCGGCTCGGGATTCAGCGCCGCCACCGCCGGCAGCGCCAGCACCTGGTCGAGCCGCCCGGACAGCGCCTCCTGCCGCCGACTGGACATCAGAAAGTCCCAGAACGCGCGGAAGCTGCGGCCCTGGTCGGAGTCGCCGATGGCGTCGCGCTCGCCCATGATCTCATCGAGCAGCGCGCCCTTGCTGCCGGCCCACAGCGCGATCTTCTCGCGCACGCGGCGGTCGAGCTGGCGAAAGTTGTGCTCCACCTCGCGGAAATCGGCCAGCAGCTCGCGCGCCAGTTGCTGGAACTGCAGGAAGCGCTCGCGGACCGCCGTGTCATCCAGCAGCGGTGCGTCGCCGGCCAGCACGCGGGCGATCTCGGCGTCGAGCGCGTCGCGTCTTTGCCGCAACTCCTCGACCCGCTTGATGGGGTCGGCCTCGGTGCCGGCGCCGATCTGCTCCAGCAGCGCGAACAGCGTCAGCAGACGCGACTCGGTGCCGACGAATGGCCGCTCGGTCAGCGACCCCAGCCAAGCGATGGCCTTCTCGGTGGCGGGCGTCAGGTCGAACTGCGCCTCGTCGGTGCCCGGCTGGTAGAACTTGCGCAGCCAGCCCTTGTCCGGCGCGCACCAGTCGTTGAGGTACTCCGAAGCACCTTTCGGGTAAGCATCCGCTCCGAGCTGCTCGCGCAAGGCGAACAGTTCATCCTCCAGCGCCTCGGCAAGATCGGCCTCGGGCATCACCCGCACGTTCGGCGCCACGAACACCCGGCGCAGAAAGCTCGCCACCAGCGGCGCGTGCGGTGACGCCAGCAGCCGCCAGGCGGGATGGCGGTCGCGCAGCGAACTGAGGGTGGTGTGGTCCATGGCTGGGCGTTATTGATCCAGCCAGATGAAGTTTGAAGTTTCAAGCCGCATATTTGACGGGCGGGTCTTGGAAGTAGGACATGACTCGATCCGGGTTTTGCTCAAGTTGGGTCATGTGCTCGGTTGCGGCGGTTTTCAGCTTGGCCTTGGTGCGCGCCGGCACCTTTGATCCGATGGCCTGTTTGAGGTCAGCGTTGAGCCACTCCTCCGGATTCAGTTCGGGGCTGTAGCTGGACAGGCAGAACAGTTCGATCTTGTCTTTCCACTCAGCAGCCCAGGCCTTGACCGGCTTGCTGGACCCGCAGGTTGTCCAGAATCCGGAATACCTTCCTGCCCAGTCTCCTTGGTCAAGGCTTCCAGGAACTCAATCAGCTTGTCCGAGTTGAACGCCTGATCAATGATCATCCAACGCGTCTTGCCTTGGTTGGTGACGGTGGCAATCATCGACAGCTTCTGGCGCGTGCTACCCACTGCACAGGCCACGGGCGTCTTCCCTGCCGGTACGTCACTGCGTCCGCGTACATCGGTGTTGACCAGGGCGGTTTCATCGCCCCAGTGAATCTCCGCCCCTTCGGCCTTGGCGCGCTGCTCAATCTCGGGGCATTGCTCATCCAGCCAGGCCTGCACGCTTCCGGACGTTGCTCGTAGGCCTTCGGCTTTGCGGCGTTGAAGCCCCAGCGGGCCAGGCAGTTGTCCACGCCGCGCATCCTCGGGCAGGACAGTCCCACCAACTCGACAATCCGCATCACGCCTATCCCTTTGCAATGCAGCCGAACAACTTGTTTGCGTCGCTCGTGCAATCGCTCCAACGTCTGAAATCTTGCATCTTCTTTTGTCCATTCAACCCCTTGGGGGCAGAGGCCATGAATCAATCTTAATCATGCTGGATCAATAGAAGGACTTGAATTGGCGGAGAGGGAGGGATTCGAACCCTCGGTGCCCGCAAAGGCACAACGGTTTTCGAGACCGCCCCGTTCGGCCGCTCTGGCACCTCTCCGAAAACGTTCGCTCACGGCGCCGGGGAGACGCCGCAGCTTCAATCGATGCTGACTCCGAGACGCTGTGCCACCTCGTGGTAGGACTCGACCACGCCACCCAGGTTCTGGCGGAAGCGGTCCTTGTCGAGCTTGCGCCGCGTCTGCCGGTCCCACAGCCGGCAGCCGTCGGCGGTGAACTCATCGCCCAGCAGCATCTGCTCGCCAAACAGGCCGAACTCCAGCTTGAAGTCGACCAGCAGCATGTCGCCGGCGAGGAACAGCGGCTTCAGGATGTCGTTCACCGCGAACGACAGCGCCTTCATCCGCTCGACCTGTTCGGGCGTGGCCCAGCCGAATGCGCGGATGTGGTATTCATTGACCATCGGGTCGCCCAGCGCGTCGTTCTTCAGAAAGAATTCGAAGGTCGGCGGGTCGAGGTCGATGCCCTCGGTCACGCCAAGACGACGGCAGAGGCTGCCGGCGGCGATGTTGCGCACGACGCACTCCACCGGAATCATCTTCAGCCGTCTGACCAGCGATTCGGTGTCGCTGAGCAGCCGGTCGAAGTGGGTCGGAATGCCGGCGGCGGCCAGCTTCTGCATGATGAAGGCGTTGAACAGGTTGTTGACCTTGCCCTTGCCGGCCAGTTGTTCGATCTTCTTGCCGTCGAACGCGCTGGTGTCGTCGCGGAATAGCATGATCAGCCGCTGTGCGTCGTCGGTCTCAAAGACCGATTTGGCCTTGCCGGAGTAAAGTTCTTTGCCGCGCTGCATCACGCCCCTCGGGCGGTTGGGTGATCGAAGGGCGGCATTATAGCCGCTGAAACAGTTGCCGCCACCTCAATCCCGCCTGCTGGTCGGCGATTTCGACCAGCTCCTCGTCGCAATGCATCACCCTCGCCAGCGCGCTGCGCGCCAGCTCCGGCCGGTTGTTGGCCTCGCTCAGGTGGGCCGCCACCAGATGTTGCAGCCAGCGGTGGTCGATTGCAGCCAGAAAACCGGCGGCCTGACCATTGCTGAGATGGCCATGCAACCCCATCACCCGCCGTTTGAGCGAGGGTGGATAGCTGCCCTCGCTCAGCAGTTGCAGATCGTGGTTGCACTCCAGCATCAGGGCATGGCAGCCGCTGAAGTGCTCGACCATCGCTGCGGTGCAGGAGCCGACATCGGTCAGCAGGCCAAACTTCAGCGCTCCGTCGCTGAAGGTGTACTGGCACGGCTCGGCGGCATCGTGCGGCACAGAAAGTGGAGCGATCTCGACGCCGCCGATGGCGAAGGGCCGACTGGCATCGAGCGGATGCTGGGTCACATCCGACGAAAAGGCGGCGGCCCGCAGGGTGCCCGGGGTGGCATGGACCGCGATGCCATGGGTCGCCGCCAGCCGCTCGACGCCACGCAGGTGGTCGCCATGCTCGTGGGTGACCAGGATGGCGCTGATCTGCGACGGCGCCAGCCCCAGCCGGGCCAGCCGCCGTTCGGTCTCACGCAGCGAGAAGCCGCAATCGACCATCAGGCAGGTGTCGCCGGCCGCCACCAGGGTGGCATTGCCACGGCTGCCGCTGCCAAGCGAGGCGAAACGCATCCGCGCGGCTCAGCAGTGGCAGAGCGCAGGCGCAGCGATCAGAACAGATGCTCCTGAATCTGCCGCAGCAGTGGCAGGGCGCGCTCCTTCGGCAGCGGTGTCCCCTGCGCGTTGGTCAGTCGAATCTCGGTCTTGCCGCCCACCTTGATCAGCCGCAACTGGTCGATGGCACCCTCATCCGCCACGGCACGCTTTTCGCCACTGAGGTCAGCGATCAGCGTGTCGAACCAGTTGGGTTTCTCCTCTTCGCCAGCGGCAAAGTGCAGATGGATCACGCCCTGGGCGTGGTTGCGCTCCTCGACCTGCATCCGGGGCAGCTCCTTGAGCGCCAGTTCGACCGCCGACCAGGCCCGTTCGTAGCCCACGTCAAGCAGCAGGTAGGGCGCTTCACCCTTGCCGGGATCGATCAATTCACTGCGTTTTTTGCTGCTGAGGTTCTGCGCCAGCAGCGAGAATGAGCCCGCATCGGCATCGGCACTGCGACGCAGATGGTTTTGCAGCCGCTCCAGCAGCGCGGCTTCGCGGCTGGTGTCGCTCGACTGTGCCGGCCAGGGCAGCTCCACCGCAGGCGCGGCAGCGGTCGCCGACTGTTGCAGCAGTTTGATCTCGCTGCTCTGCGGCCGCACCCCCTCTTCGACCTGCACCCTGAAGCGCTCGCTGCCGCCACCGCTCGGCAGCCAACCGGACTCCAGCACGCCGCTGGCTGGATCGGAGCCCTTCAGCGGCAGCGCCGACTCATCGAAGAAGCGCACCATCTGCGGCCACACCTTGGCTGGTGGATCGAGCACCAGCAACCAGTTGCGCGCACCGGCCTGCTGAAGAGTGACCCGTTCGGCACTGCTGACCTGCATCGCCACCGGCCGTGGACGCGGCACTGGTGCGCGCTCCGGATTCGATGGCGCCGAGGCCAGCTCGGGAATCGGCATCAGCGGCTCGGGCGCCTTGGCGTCGGCGAGCCGTGGCGGCAGCTTCAGCGTGTCGCCCTGTTCGGCATCGAGGTAGTCGTAGTAGCGGTCACGCACCAGACCGGTTCCACATCCGGTCAGCGCACCGAGCAGCAGCAGGCCGACCCAGCCTTTGGCAACAGTGTTCATGTTTTTATCGATCCAGTTCAATGCGTATCACGAAAACCCTTCATGCCGTGCCGATGGCACTCAGTCAGTCCGATCGAGCAGTTCGGCCTGCTGCAACGCCTGGCGCAGCTGGGGCCGATGCTGCGGTGAGAGCGGTGTCAGCGGCAGCCGGATGCCGGCGGAAATCAGCCCCATCTCGTGCAGTGCCCACTTGACCGGAATCGGGTTCGATTCGATGAAGAGATCACGGTGCAGCGGGGCCAGTGCCCGGTCGATCTGCCGCGCGCGCGCTGCATCGCCGGCCAGGGCCGCCGCGCAGGCCTCGGCCATCTGCCGCGGCGCCACGTTGGCGGTGACCGAGATGTTGCCCTGGGCGCCCAGCAGAATCAGCTCGATGGCAATGGCGTCATCGCCGCAATAGAGCATGAAGGGCGCCGGACAGCAGGCCAGGATCTCCCTGGCCCGCTCGATGCTGCCGGTGGCCTCCTTGATGCCGATGATGTTGGGCAGTTGCGCCAGCCGGGCCACGGTCTCGGGCAGCAGATCGCAGGCGGTGCGGCCGGGAACGTTGTAGAGAATCTGCGGAATCTCCACCTGCTCGGCAATGGCCCGGTGGTGCAGATAGAGCCCCTGCTGGGTCGGCTTGTTGTAGTAGGGCGTGACCAGCAGGCAGGCATCGGCACCGGCCTGTTTGGCGGCGGCAGTCAGTTCGATCGCCTCGCGGGTGCTGTTGGCGCCGGTGCCGGCAATCACCGGGATGCGGCCCTGCACCCGCTCGACGGTGCGCCGCACCACCTCGATGTGTTCATCGAAGTCGAGCGTCGCCGACTCGCCGGTGGTGCCCATCGAGACAATGGCATGGGTGCCGGCCGCCAGATGGAAATCGACCAGCGCCGCCAGCTCACTCCACGACACGCGGCCGTCGTCGGCCATCGGGGTCACCAGGGCAACGATACTGCCTCTGATCATTGCAACTCCTCTTCACGAACCAGGATCAACTTCCGCCATCCGCCGGGCGTCGCCAGCGGCGCGTCAGTGTAACACCAGCAACCGCTCACTGATCCTGCTCCGCAGCCGGCGCGCCACCCTGGAACCAGGCCAGCCGCCGATGCAGGCTCACCACCCCGCCGACGATGGCGAGTGTCGGTGGCTGCGGTCTGATCCGTTCGAGCAGTTGCGGCAGGGTGGCCAGCGTTGCCACCCACACCTGCTGGTTCGGCGTGGTGCCCTGCTGGATCAGCGCGATCGGCGTCTGATCGTCGAGGCCATGCGCCACCAGCTGCCGGCAGATGTGGGGCAGCCCCAGCAGCCCCATGTAGAAGACCAGCGTCTGGTCGGCATGGGCCAGCTCCGGCCAGTTGAGGTCGGGAGAGCCATCCTTCAGATGCCCGGTCACGAAGCGCACCGACTGGGCAAAGTCGCGGTGGGTCAGCGGAATGCCGGCATAGCTGGCGCAGCCGGAGGCGGCGGTGATGCCCGGCACCACCTGAAAGGAGATGCCGGCTTCGGCCAGATGTTCGATCTCCTCGCCGCCGCGGCCGAAGATGAAGGGGTCGCCCCCCTTCAGCCGCAGCACCCGCTTGCCGGAACGGGCCAGGTCGATCAGCAACTGGTTGATGCGTGACTGTGGCAGGGTGTGGCGGTCGCGCTCCTTGCCGACATGGATGCGCTCGGCCTCCTTGCGCACCAGATCGACGATCGGCGCGGCGACCAGGCGGTCATAGAGCACCACATCGGCCTTCTGCATCAGCCGCAGGGCGCGGAAGGTGAGCAGATCGGGATCACCGGGTCCGGCGCCGACCAGATAGACCTCACCCACCTCATCGACCGTGCCGGCCGTCAGCGACGCCGTCAGCAGCCGCTCGGCTTCGGCCTCGCGTCCGGCCAGAAAGGTCTCACCGATCTGGCCCTCCAGCACCCGTTCCCAGAAGCGGCGGCGGGCAGCCCCGCCGGCAATCTGCGCCTTCACCTGCGGGCGGAACCGGCCCATCCAGGCCGCCAGCCGCCCGTAGCCGGCCGGAATGGTGGTTTCGAGCCGGGCCCGCAGCAGCCGGGCCAGCAGCGGCGCCCGGCCACCGCTCGACACCGCGATGACCATTGGGTCGCGGTCGATGATCGATGGAAAGATGAAGTCACACAGCGCCGGCTGATCGACCACATTGACCAGCACCCCCCGCTGCCGTGCCACGTCGCGGACCTGACGGTTGACCGCTTCATCGTCGGTGGCGGCCACCGCCAGCCAGACGTCATCGACATCCCGTGGCTCGAACGCCCGCAACCGCAGTTCGCCGCCCTGCTGCCGCACCAGTTCATCCAGGCCGGGGTCGATCGCTGGCGCCACCAGCCGCAGCGTCGCGCCAGCGCG
The DNA here is from genome assembly GCA_024234215.1 of Pseudomonadales bacterium. Lineage (NCBI taxonomy): Bacteria > Pseudomonadati > Pseudomonadota > Gammaproteobacteria > Pseudomonadales > Pseudomonadales bacterium. The sequence goes on along the minus strand of JACKOQ010000004.1, from coordinate 197,836 downwards.
CAGCAGGGTCTCGACCTTGCGCCGCGCCACCTCGCCGCCACCGACCAGCAGGCAGTGGCGGCCACGCAAGTCGATGCAGATCGGCAGATAGTCCATGGCTGCGTCAGCCCGCACGCTCGAGGTCGAGCCGCGCCATGCCACCCAGGTAGGGACGCAGTGCATCGGGCAGCACGATGCTGCCGTCGGCCTGCTGGAAGTTCTCCATCAGCGCCAGCAATGTGCGGCCCACTGCCAGCCCCGAGCCATTGAGGCTGTGCAGCAGCTCGGGCTTGCGGCTGACCGGATGGCGCTGTCGCGCCTGCATCCGCCGGGTCTGGAAATCCTCGAAGTTGCTGCAGGAGGAGATCTCCCGATAGCAGTTCTGGCTTGGCAGCCAAACTTCGAGGTCATAGGTCTTGGCAGCCGAAAAACCGATGTCGCCGGTGCAGAGCACCATCTTGCGGTAAGGCAGTTCGAGCCGTTGCAGCACGGCTTCGGCGTGGCCGGTCAGAACTTCGAGTGCGTCATGGGAGGCCTCGGCCGCCACCAGTTGCACCAGCTCGACCTTCTCGAACTGGTGCTGGCGGATCATCCCGCGGGTGTCGCGGCCATGGCTGCCCGCCTCGCTGCGAAAACAGGGGGTGTGGCAGACCCATTTCAACGGCAGCTGCTCGGCCTCGACGATGCGGTCGCGGGCGAGATTGGTGACCGGCACCTCGGCGGTGGGAATCAGATAGTAGTTCTCCTCGCCGACCAGCTTGAACAGATCGGCCTCGAACTTCGGCAACTGACCGGTGCCACGCAGCGAATCGGCATTGACGATGTAAGGCACGTAGAGCTCGCGGTAGCCATGTTCGCCGGTGTGCAGATCGAGCATGAACTGGATCAGTGCCCGATGCAGCCGCGCCAGCCCCCCTTCGAGCACCACGAAGCGGGCGCCGGTCAGCTTGGCGCCGGCCTCGAAATCCATTCCCGCCCCGGCGCCCAGCGCGACATGGTCGAGCGGCGTGAAGTCGAAGCGGCGCGGTTCGCCCCAGCGCGACTGCTCCTGGTTGTCCGCCTCGCCACGGCCGATCGGTACCGAGGCATGGGGCAGGTTGGGCACACCGAGCAGAATCTGTTCGAGCGCCTCCTGCACCGCACTCAACTCCTGCTGCAGCGCGGTCAGCCGCTCGCCGAGATCTTCGCCGGCGGCCAGCAGCGCCGCGACATCGCGCCCGTCACGTTTGGCCTGACCGATCTCCTTGGCCTGGCGGTTGCGGTCGTTCTGCAGCGCCTCGGTATCGACCTGCAACGCCTTGCGGCGCGCCTCAAGCCGACGGATCTGCTCGACATCCAGCGTGAAGTTGCGGCTGGCGAGACGGGCCGCCAGTTCATCCAGTTCAGTGCGAAATCTCTTGGGGTCCAACATTTTCTTGATCAGTCACAGGTCATGGATACAGGGATGGATAGAGGTCGATGCCGTTCAGAAACGGCGTGCCAGTGCGATGCCGACCGCCAGCGCCAGCAGCCCCAGCAGCAGGCTGCCGGCCACATAGAGCAGGGCCGCGAGCCACTGCTGGGTGCGCAGCAGGGTGTAGGCCTCGAGCGAAAAGGAGGAGAAGGTGGTGAAGCCACCCAGCAGCCCCACCAGCGCAAAGGCCCGCCACTGCGGCGGCACTGCCCAGCGCTCGTCGATCAGCACCACCAGCAGCCCCATCAGCAGGCAGCCGAGCAGATTGACCAGCAGCGTGCCATAGGGAAAGCGGCTGCCGAGCCCGGCCGCGACCCAGGTGCCGACCGCGAAACGGGCCATCGAGCCGAGCGCGCCGCCGACCGCCACGGCCAGCCACGGGTTCATGTCGCGCTCCACGCAGCGACCCGACGGGCGGAGCGGTCGGCCGATGGCGGGAGAGAGGGCAGATGAGGCAAGCGCGGCCACTCCAGGCAGTGAGGGTGGCGTCGATTATACCGATTCGCGCGCACTTCACCGCTGCGGTTTTCACCCGGCCAACGACCGCACCACCCGCCATGGCTGACAGCCGGATCGGGTTTCGGAGTACAATGCCGGCGCCCTGCTGCACGCAGCAGGGCGTTCCTTGTCACCCTGTCACCTGCCACTGCCAATGGTCGCCCCGCATCCATCCAGCCCGAGCCTGTCGCTGTCTGTGGTCATTCCGGTCAAGGATGAGCGGGCCAACATCGCCCCGCTGGCGGCCGAGATCGTCGCCGCGCTCGATGGCCGCTGCACCTTCGAGGCGATCTTTGTCGACGATGGCAGCAGCGATGGCACCGACGACGAGATTCACCATGCCATCGCGCGCCACGCCGGCCATGTGCGCGGCATCCGGCTGGCCCGCAACTGCGGTCAATCGACCGCCGTGCACCGTGGTGTCGGCGCAGCCCGTTACCCCTGGGTCGCCACGCTCGATGGCGATGGCCAGAATCCACCGGCCGAGATCAACCGGCTGCTGGCGGCACTGCAGAACAGTGGCAGCGACCCGCTGCTGCTGGTGGCCGGCTGCCGGCTCCAGCGCAATGATGACTGGATACGCCGGCTCTCCTCCCGGGTCGCCAACGGTGTGCGCCGGCGCATGTTGCGTGACGACACCCCCGACACCGGCTGCGGCCTCAAGCTGTTCGCCCGCGACACCTTTCTGCAACTGCCCTACTTCGACCACATGCACCGCTTTCTGCCGGCGCTCTACCAGCGGCTGGGCGGGCGGGTCTGCTGTGTCGAGGTCAACCACCGGCCACGCGCCGCGGGCCGCTCGAAGTACGGCATCCACAACCGGTTGTGGGTCGGCATCGTCGACCTGTTCGGCGTCGCCTGGCTGCAACGGCGCGCCCGGCTCTCGCCGATGAGCGACATCGAATGAGCATCGAAGCAGTGCTGGCACCGATCATCGGCTTCTTTCATCAGAGCGATCCGCTCTGGCTGCTGGTGGGATTCGCCGGCCAGCTGCTGTTCTCGATGCGCTTCATCGTGCAGTGGCTGCAGAGCGAACGGGTCAAGCGCAGCGTGGTGCCGACCGCCTTCTGGTACTTCTCGGTCGCCGGCGGCGCCACGCTGCTCGGCTATGCGATTCATCGCCGCGACCCGGTCTTCATTCTCGGCCAGGGCATCGGCCTCTTCATCTATTTTCGCAATCTGCAACTGATCTACCGCCACGGCACAGCGGACACCGACTCCCTGCCCGCCACACCCGGCCAACACCACTGATCGGCTGATTCCCGCTCCACCGTGCAAGAGTTCCGCATGAGCCGCGCGCCCCTCACCCTGCCCGTGATGCTGCTGCTCTGGTCGCTGCTGTGGCTGCTGGGGGTGTCGATTCGCCCGCCGTTCCCGATCGATGAGACCCGCTACCTCACCGTCGCCTGGGAGATGTACCAGCGCAACGACTGGCTGCTGCTGCACTTGAACGGCGCCCCCTACAGCCACAAGCCGCCGCTGCTGTTCTGGCTGATCAACCTCGGCTGGGGAGTGTTCGGCGTCAACGGCTGGTGGCCGCGCCTCGTCGTCTGGCTCTGTGCGCTGCTCGGCCTGCTCGGCACCCATCGACTGGCGCGCCGGCTCTGGCCCACACGCCCGCAGATCGCCCTGACCAGCACGCTGCTGCTCGGCGGCTGCAGCTACTGGCTGCTGTTTTCCCATCTGTTGATGTTCGATCTGATCCTGTCGGCCTGGGTGGCGCTGGGGCTCAACGCGCTGCTGCGCACGCTGCACGGCGAACGTGCCGGCTGGCTGCTGCTGGCGATCGCGACGGCACTGGGCGGGCTGACCAAGGGGCCGGTGATTCTGCTGCACCTCGGCCTGGCCGCGCTGGTGATGCGGCTGACGCTGCATGAACCGGCTTCGCCACGCCAGTGGCTGCCGAAGGCGCTGGCGACGATCATTGTCGGTCTGCTGCCGCTGCTGCTGTGGGCGCTGCTGGCGGCCCATCGCGGCGGTGATGCCTTTGCACACGAGCTGCTGTTCAAGCAGACCGGCGAGCGGATGGTCTCCTCCTTCGCCCACCGCCGACCGTTCTGGTGGCTGCTGGCGATGCTGCCGCTGCTGCTGCTGCCCTGGACCCTCAGCCTGACCGCCTGGCGCGCGGCCAAAGGGTTGCCACGGCTGTGGTCCGAGCCCGGTCTGCGCTTTGCGGCTCTGTGGAGTCTGGCGGTGCTGGCGGCCTTCTCGCTGATCAGCGGCAAGCAGCCACACTATCTGCTGCCGATCTTTCCGGCGCTGGCGCTGCTGCTGGCCCGCGCGATCGATGAATTGCCGCAGAGCGGTGCCCCGCAACGCGAATGGCTGCTGGCCGGCATGCTGCTGCTCTTCGCGCTGTCGATCATGCTGATCACGACGGGTCGGCTCGCCAACCCACAGCTTCAAGCGCTGGCGCCGCTGCTGCCCGGCTGGCTGGCGGCCGCCTTCGCGCTGCTGGCGCTGCTCTGTCTGCCCGGTCTGGATCGCCACCGCTCCACATTGCGCAACAGCCTGGTCATCGGCGGCATGACCGCCCTGCTCTATCTCGGCCCGCTGCCCGCTCAACTGCCACGCTACCGTGCCGATGATGTCAGCGCACTGCTGCACGAGGCCGAACAGCAGCAGATTCCGGTCGCCTTCATCGACTTCGAATACGACGGCCAGTTCACCTTTCCGGCCCTGCTGCGCCAGCCGCTGGCGGTGGTTCCAGCCGCTCAGGCACACGGCTGGGCGGCACAGCACCCCGACGGCTGGCTGCTGTTCATTCTCGATGAGGCCCGCGCCGCCGACAGCCAGCCGCGCCCGCTGCTGGAGCGCCGCTACCGCGGTTCGATGCTCTACCTCTACTCCGCCCAGGCACTGCTCGAACAGGGCGAATTTCCATCCGACTGACCCGGTGCTGGCAGAGATTGGAGCGAATGAAGAGAATCTGTCATCGATCGACCGAACAATGGCCACTGCCCCATTCACCCCCAGGAGGCACACCATGGCCGGCCACCGCAACCTGCTGATCACACTGACCCTCGCTGCCCTGCCCGCGCTGCCGCTCCAGGCCGCACCGCCGGACCCTGCCGACGACAGCATGATGCAGGGCCGCAACGGTGCCCGGGTCACGCCGCTGTTCACCGTCGGCGAGACGGTCACGCCAGACGATGGCGGAGAGGGTTACCAGCCGGTCGGGGTGCTCGACGGACTGGGCGCCTATCGCCTCGATGCCGACACGGTGCGGCTGTGGGTCAATCATGAACTGGCCGATGACAAGGGCCGGCCCTATCGACTCGCCAACGGCACCCTGCTGCGCGGTGCGCGCATCAGCCAGTTCGACATCGACCGCCACAGCCGCACGCTGCGTCGCGCCGGCATCGCCTACGCCGAGGTGCATGACCGCGCCGGCCAGCCGGTCACCCGCGCGGAGCAGATCAACGGCCCCGGCAGTCAGGGCTTCGACCGCTTCTGCTCGGCCGCGCTGTTCGAGCCGAACCGCTTTGGTGAGGGCCGCGGCTTTCGCGACCGCATCCATTTCGCCGGCGAAGAGCGCAGCCGGTCACCGGGCGGAACGCTCTGGGCCGGCGAGGTCGACCGCGGCCGCCTGTGGGCCGTGCCGATGCTCGGCCGTGGCGCCTGGGAAAATGTCGCCGAGATCGACACCGGCACTGCGCAGCGGATTGCCCTGCTGCTGGGCGATGACCATGTCGGCGCGCCGCTCTATCTCTATGTCGGCATCAAGAACGGTGATCCGCACAGCAGCTTTCTCGACCGCAACGGCCTGCAGCAGGGCCGGCTCTATGCCTGGAAGTCGGCCGGCAACGATGCCGACCCCGCGACCTTCCATGGCATGGCGGCGCAGCGTGACGGCCACTGGGTCGAACTGCAGCCACGTGATCCGGCCCAAGCCGGCCAGCCGGGTCATGACACCCTGGGGGATGCCGATGCCGACACCCTGCGCGCCGAGGCCGATCGGCTCGGCGCCTTCAGCTTCTCGCGCCCCGAGGATCTGCATGTCAACCCCCGCAATGGCCGGCAGGCGGTGCTCGCCTCCACCGGACGCGCCGATTTCGCCGGTGGCAGCGACACCCAGGGCGACCTCTACCTGATCGATCTGCAATTCGACGCACAAGGCAACCCCGGCCCGGCCCGCCTGACCCTGCTGTACGATGGCGACGCCGACCCGGCGCTGCGACTGCGCAGCCCGGACAACCTCAGCTGGAGCAGCGACGGCCGCATCCTGGTGCAGGAGGACGCCGCCTACCCATGGCAACCGCAGCAGAATCCGGCAGAGGCGCGCATCGTCGCCATCGATCCGCTCACCCGAACCCTGACCACCCTGGCCGAGATCCACCGCGCCGCGGTCCGGCCCAGCGGCAGCAGCGATGCCAAAGCGAAGGAGCTGGGCGCCTGGGAGAGTTCGGGCATCATCGAGGTGTCGTCACTGTTCGATGCCCCACCCGGCACGCTCCATCTGTTCGACGTGCAGGCCCACGGCATCCGTGACGGCATGATCGGCGAGCGGGATCTGGTCGAAGGCGGACAGCTGCTCTGGCTCGAGGTGGGCGATCCGGTCAGCCGCCGCTGAAACGCAATCATCCCCGGCGCCTGGCACCATGCCAGCGCGCCAGACCCAACCCCGCCAGCCCGATGCCGAACAGCGAGAGCGTCGGTCCGACCGGCACCCCATGGGTCGACTCATCGCCGGTCACTGACACCCGCAGCGCATCCATGCCCCAGCCCTCGTCCGGCCAGCCCTGCCAGCCGCGACCGGTAGGGGTGATCCGCAGCGTCAGGCTCGGCGCGGTGTGGGCGAGCGTCAACAGCGAGGCGGTCGCCATGTCCACCAGATCATCCGAAAAAAAGCGGTTGGAATCGATCTGGCCGTCGTTCACCAGCAAGGTGCCGCCATCGAAATCGACCACCGTCCCGGAGGCATTGTTGGTGGTCATGCTCAACAGCAGACGCCCATCGATGTAGAGGTTCAGATCATCCCGCGCCACGGTGCCATTGCGGCTGTCCCAGGAGTTGAGAAAGCCGAGCAGCAGATCGACGTTGACCCCGGTGTGTACTGGCAGACCGGTCAGCGTCAGCGTGGCCGAAGCGCCATTGCCATTGAAGTAATTGCCGGCCCAGCTTTTGCCGAGACTGCCGGCATAGGGGCCAGCGGAGACAGCGCCGACGAAGCCCCCGGTCAGGCTGGCCGAGACACCCGCGGCCTTGAAGGCCGGCGTGTCGAAATTGTTCGAATAGATCAGCGCGGCATCGGACTGGACGCTCCAGAGCGCAACCGCCATCATCGAACCCGCCAGATATCGCCGCATGAGAACCTCTTTTGCCATGGTGAAAAAAACGGGCGGCACAATCGCGCAACATGCAGCCGCATGAGCGACCTGCGCCTTCCCGGACTGGCGCAGCCATCGAGCTGCACATGGCTGTAAAACTAGATGGAATTTCAGGTTGTTCCACTCTTCCCACCGCCGCAGTTGCGTCGGCAGCTCGACATTGAGAACACCTTCTCGCCTCTGGCCACTGCTGCTGCTCTGCTGCCTCTGCTCAGCCGCGCTGCGGGCCGAGACCGATCTGCCGGTCCGCGTCGAACTGAGCGGCGTCGACACCAGCGCGCGGGACAACATCCTGGCCACACTGACGATCGCCCAGCAGGGTGATCGTGCGCTCTCGCCGGCACGGATCAGGCTGCTGCACCGCCGTGCCGGGCAGCAGATCATCGATGCGCTGCGCCCACTCGGTTACTACCGCGCCACGGTCGATGGCGCGGTCGAGCGCGACGCCCGGCAGTGGCAGGCCCGCTACCGGATCAACCCCGGCGCGCCGCTGCCGATCGGTCAGGTCGATCTGCGCTTCACCGGCGCGGCCGAACAGGACGAAGAGATGCTGCGCCTGCAACATGAGCTGCCGCTGAAGAGCGGTGCAACACTGCGGCACGACCAGTACGAGGCCGCCAAGAAGCAGATCCAGCGGCTGGCGGCCGAGCGGGGCTACTTCACCGCCCGCTTCACCCGCCACCAGGTGCGGGTCGACCTCGATCGGTATCAGGCCGACATCCAGCTCTGGTTCGACAGCGGTCCGCGCCATCGCCTGGGGCCGGTCCGGTTCAGCGATTCGAGAATTTCGCCCGAGCTGCTGCGCCGCTACCTGCGGCAGGCGCCGGGCACTCCGTATCGCCAGTCGGCGCTGCTGCGTCTGCAGGAGCGGCTGGTCGACAGCGGCTACTTCAGTCAGGTCGAGGTGGTCGCACACCCCGAGCAGACGGACAACGACGAGGTGCCGGTCGAGGTGAAACTGTTCGACCGCAAACAGGACAGGTTCCAGATCGGTGCCGGCTATGGCACCGACACCGGCGCCCGGATGCGGGGCAGTTACGAATACCAGCCGATCAATCCGCAGGGGCATCGCTTCGACAGCGAGGCGGTGCTGTCGCAACTGAACCAGAAGATCGATGCCCGCCATCTGATTCCACTGGCCCGCCCGGACCGGGATCAGTTCATCACCCATGCCGGCTGGGAGAACGACCAGCCACCCAACGACAGCGAGAGCACGGCCTTCAAATTCGGCGTCGGCGTGCAGCAGGGTCTGGGGCAGTGGCGCCGGCTGATCGGTCTGGATTATCAGTCCGAACGGTTCCAGATCGGCGACGAAGAGGGACTCTCTCAGCTGCTGATGCCAACGCTCGGCCTGACCCGGACCCAGGCCGACCACCCGATCCATGTGACCCACGGCAACAGCCTGCAACTGTCGCTGCGCGGCAGCATCGAGGGGACGCTGTCCGATGCCACCTTCGTGCAGGCTTCACTCAAGGGCAAGCGCATCGATCCCCTCGGCGAAGGCCGACTGCTGACCCGCCTCGAACTGGGCAGCAGCTGGGTCGATGATTTCGACCAGCTGCCCCCTTCGGTGCGGTTTTTCGCCGGCGGTGACCAGAGCGTGCGCGGCCATGACTACAAGGCGCTGGGGCCGGAAGATGCCGATGGCGAGGTGGTGGGTGGCAAGCACCTGCTGGTGGGCAGCGTCGAGTATGAACATCCGTTCAACGACGACTGGCGTGGCGCCATTTTCATCGATGCCGGCAATGCCTTCGACCGCTTCGATCAGCCGCTGCATCGCGGTGTCGGCCTGGGTCTGCGCTGGAAGTTGCCGGTGGGCTGGGTCCGGATCGACCTGGCCCATCCGCACCCCTTTGCCGAGGGCGGCTGGCGACTCCACTTCACGATGGGACCCGATCTGTGAAGCGCCTGCTGCGCTGGGCATTTCCACTGTCGGCCCTGCTGTCGCTGTGCGCCCTCGGCTGGCTGCTGCTGAGTCCGGCAGCGCCGCCACTGTTGTGGCGCACCCTGCACTGGCTGCTGCCCGGTGAACTGCAGGTGGCGCAGAGCGAAGGGGCGCTGCTCGGCACATTGGAACTGCGCGACATCGACTACCGTCTTGCACAGCGTCATGTCAGCCTGCGCCGGCTGAGCTGGGCGCTGTCGCGCCCGGCACTGCTGCGCGGTGAACTGCGCTTCGATGCACTGTCACTCGACGGCCTGCATGTCGATTGGCCGACCGCCGGCAGCGGCAGCGGATTCACCCCACCCACCCTGAGCCTGCCGCTGCCGATCGAACTGCGCCATGCACAACTGACCGACCTGCGGATTGGCGGCAGCACCTCCGAGGCCCTGACCATCGACCGCGTCACGCTGGTGGCCCGCGCCTTCGCAGCGCAGGTCACACTGACCCTGCTGGAGGTCGAGCGGGCACCCTGGCAGGCCCGGCTGAGCGGCACCCTCGATCTGCAGAGGTCCGCGGCGATGCAGTTGCAGGGCACCTTGCGCGGCCAGTGGCGCGACGAACCGGTGACGGTCGATGCCAGCCTGCGGGGCCATTTCGACGAGCTGCTCGAATTCTCGCTCGACTCGACCAGCCCGGCGCAATGGCGAATCGCCGGCACGGCACAGCCGGCCACGGACCGGTTCGACTGGCAGGCGCAGCTCGAACTGATCGCGCTGCCCGGACGGCTGATCGGGCAACCCGCACTGGCACTGAGCGGCACGGCGCAGTTGCAGGGCGAAGGCGCACGCACCACGGCCGAGCTCGCCATGGCACTCTCCGGCCTGCCGCTCGGACCGGTGCAGTTGCAGGCCAGGACCCGGCTCGACGACGACCTGCTCGACATCGACTCCGCGCGACTGCACTGGGGTGCCGGAGCAAGCGTAGTGACGCTGCGCGGTCGCATCGCCGACCTCTGGAACGACAGCCGCCACCTCGACCTGCACAGCGACTGGCTCGACCTCGGCTGGCCAGTGGCCGCACCGCGCCTGCACAGCCCGGCCGGCCAACTGCATCTGACCGGCGACCTCGATCACTACCAGGCGACCCTTTCCGCACGGTTGCAGGCTGAACCGATCGGCGACTCCCACTGGCAGCTGCAACTGCAGGGCACGCCGCAAAGGATCGAGCTGACCCGATTCGGCGGCGAACTGCTGCAAGGGCAGATTGACGCCCAGGGCAGCCTCGATCTGGCCGGCAGGCAATTCTCGATGCAGAGCCAGTTGCAACGGCTCGACCTGTCGCCACTGCTGCAACGCAAGGTGATCGGCAGCGGCCTTTTGACACTCTCCGGTCACTATGGCGAAAGCCTCGCCGAGCTGCGCCTGCGTCTGAGTGACGGCCTGCTCGACCATGGTGCGGCGCAACACCAGTTGCTGATCGATGCCGGCTGGCAACCGGGTGCGTGGCAGCTCGATCGGCTGCAACTGAGTGGCGCCAGCAGCCAGTTGAGCGCCCGCGGTCGACTGGGCGAGCAGATCGACCTCGACCTCTCCGCCCACTTCGCCGACCTCGGCCTGTGGCTGGCCGACGGCGCTGGCACCCTGTCGCTGCAAGGCAAGGTGCAGGGCCACCGCCAATCGCCGCGAATCGAGTTCGAAGGTCAGGGCCAGCGGCTGCGGTGGCGCACCTGGTCGGCGCAGCAGGCCGAGACGCGGCTGCGGCTCGACCTCGACCCCGCCGCCGAGAGCCGCATCACCCTGCAGGCCGATACATTGACCGGTCTCGGCCAGCCGTGGCCACGGCTGACACTGCGCGGTCAGGGCCGCGTGGATGCACACCGGTTGCAGCTCGACCTGCTGCGCGATGGCCATCGGAGCGCACTCCAGCTGGAGATGACCGCCGGTTACCGCGACCGGCGTTGGCAGGGAGCGATCGACGCACTGCACCTGGCCGTGCTGCCGGCACGACCTGCCTGGACGCTCGCCGAACCGGTCCGTTTCGACTTCGGCCGCGACCGCCTGTCGCTGGAACAGGCTTGCCTGCTCGGACCGGGCACCGAGCGCGCCTGCGCGACCCTGCGCGGCCGATTCGGCGGTGAGTTCGAGCTGGCCACGACATTCGAGGCGATCGAACTGGCCCCCTGGACCATGCTGCTGATGCCCGACCTCGACCTGTCCGGTACTGCCAGCGGTGAACTGCACGCTCGCCTGTCGGCCGAGCACCTCGAACGAATCGACGGCACACTGCGACTGAGCCCCGGCACCCTCAGCCGTTCGACCGGCCAGCCAATGGCCAACGACACCGACCCTTGGCGCCATCAGGGCGCGCTGCTGAGTCTGGCGAGCGATGGACAGGGGATTGCGGCCAGTGCCAGCCTGCGTCTCTCGGCCACCGAGTCGTTCAATGCCGAGGCACGCATCACCCCGACGACGCCCGCCCCCTGGCGCTTCGAGCGGCTGCTCGACAGTCCACTCAGCGGCCATCTCGCCACCCGGCTTGCCGACATCCGCTGGATCGAAGGGGTGATTCCGCAGACGACCACTCTCGGCGGCGCCTTCGACCTGTCGCTGCGGCTGGGCGGTACGGTCACCACCCCCCGGCTCAGCGGCGCGCTGCAACTGCAACAGGGCACGCTCGAAATCGCCCGTCATGGCCTGCGGATGAACGAGATCGGCCTCACCATCAACCTGTTCGAGGAGGGCGACTTTCGCCTGACTGGCCATGGCCGTGCCGGGGGCCCGTTGCAACTGCAAGGCAGTGGCCGCTATCGCGCGCCCTGGCGGCTCGACGCCCGACTCGATGGCACCGACCTGCGGGTGAGTGACCTGCCCGACACCCGGGTGGAGATCGCGCCGGCGCTGCAACTGACACTGCAACCGGGTCAGGCCCGTCTGCACGGGCAGATCAGGGTGCCGCGCGCCCATGTCGAGCTGCGCCAGAGCTCCCCGGCCGTGCCCGCCTCGGCCGATGTGGTCATCGTCGGCGCCCAGTCGCCGACGCCGCAACCACGCTGGCATCTCGACAGTGACCTGCTGATCGAGCTGGGCGACCGGGTCGAATTCAAGGGTCATGGCTTCGATGGTCTCGTCAGCGGCAAGCTGCGGCTGATCGACTCCGGCAGCGCTCCCCCCAGCGGCAGCGGCGAACTGCGGGTCGACAAGGGCCGTTTCGCCATCTATGGCAAGCAGCTCAACATCGAGCGGGGGCGGCTGCTCTTTGCCCAGTCGCCCCTCGATGATCCGGCCATCGACCTGCTCGCCACCCGCCGCCATGGCGAGCTGACCGTCGGGGTTCAGGGCCGCGGCACCGCCCAGACGCCACGCATCACCCTCTACGCCTCCGAGCCGATGGCGCAGAGCGAAATCCTCTCCTGGCTGGTGGTCGGCAAGCCGCTGTCACAGGTCGGACAGGGCGACTCCGACCTGCTGATGGGTGCCGCCTCCTCGGCCTTTCTGCAGGGCGGCGAGCTGCTGTCGCAGTGGCTGGGGCAGCGCCTGGGCATCGGCAATGTCGCGATCGAGCAGGATGACTTCAGTCAGCAGCCCTGGCTGACGCTCGGCACCCAGCTCTCGCCGCGACTCCACCTCGGCTACTACTTCGGCCTGATGGCCGGTGACAACAAGGTCGTGCTGCGCTATCGGCTCGGCCGCGCCTGGAGCCTGCAGGGCGAGAGCGGCGCCGCCAGCGGTGCCGACCTGCTCTACAGCCCCAGATAGCAACCACCGCAAACCGACGCCAAACCGACCGCCGGTCGCCATTTTTCCGCCGCCGGTCCGCTGCCTTTGCGTGCAGTGTCGCAGCAGGCTAGAGTCCGGCCAGCGCCGTACCGACCCGACCACCCGGAAGCCCCGATGCCGAGCCGCCCGCCTCCACCACCCCATATCCGCGGTTTCACGCTGATCGAACTGCTGGTCGCGCTGCTGGTGCTGGGGGTGGCGCTGCTCGGACTGGCCGGACTGCAATCGGTGGCGGTACAGGAGAACCGCAGCGCGCTGCTGCGCACCCAGGCCACGGTGGCAGCGCAGGAGATGCTCGACCGGATGCGCGCCAACCGCACCGAGGCGCTCAAACCCGGCGCTCCCTACCAGACCGCGCTGACACAGCCGGCCAGCACCTACACCCCCTGCAACAGCAACTGCACGACCACTGCGGTGGCCGGCAACGACCTGTACCGCTGGAAGCTCGGCCTGCAGCAGCTGCCCAATGGCCAGGGCGCAATCAGCCGGCCTGCCACCAACCTGTTCGAGGTGACCGTGCAGTGGTCGGAGCAGGATCTCGCCAGCACCGCCAATGGCCCGCAGCGCGAGTTCACCCCGCGCAGCATCGTCCTGCGGAGCGAACTGTGAAGCGGCCGGCGCGTCAGGCCGGTCTCAGTCTGGTCGAGCTGCTGGTGACGTTGACGCTGTCGCTGCTGCTGCTGGCCGGCCTCACCCGCATCGTCATCGGCGGCAAGGAGAGCCAGAAGACCCAGAACGCGCTGGCGTCGCTGCAAGAGAGCGGCCGCCACCTGTTGCAGAGCCTCGGCGATGAGGCACGGATGGCCGGCTATGCCGGCTGCTCGCCGATCATCAACAACCTGCTCGACACCGCTTCAGCCGACTACGACGCCACACTGTTCGACCTCGCCACCGCCGTCGATGGCTGGAACTACAGCGGCACCGCGCCCGGCAACGGCTTCACCCAGACCACCCAGAACCCGAATGGCCTCGCCCTCAACAGTTGGCGCAGCCCGGCCGGCGGCGACCTCGCTGCCGACTTCCAGAACGACGTGGTCCAGGGCAGCGACCTGCTGGTGGTCAAGCGCGCCGACCAGCGCATCGACATCGCGCTGGCCACTGGCGTGACCCGGGTCGACATCACCACGCCGCAGGTCGACCTCGACGAAGCCGGCGAGTGGGACCTCAACCCCGACAATGCGGCACAGAGCTTTGCCGCCTCGACCGCCACGCAGAAAAAAGACCGGCGCAACCTCTTTCTGCTGCTGTCGAGTTGCGCCAGCGCCGACCTGTTCCAGAACTGCGGCGGCGGCGCCAGCGACAGCCGCGACCTCGACCGCAGTGCCGGCTGCAACAACGCCGCCGGCACGGCGCTGACCCCGGGCAACCGCGCCGCTGTCTGGTCGGCCCCGATCACCCAGGCCAGCGAGCTCCATGGCGTCAGGAACACGGTGTTCTACATCGGCCGCAACCCGGCCGATCGGCCAGCGCTCTACCGCAAGATCTACCGTGATGAAGCCGGTGAAACTGCCGAGGAGCTGGCCGAAGGGGTCGAGAGCCTGCAACTGCGCTACGGCATCGACACCGATAACGACGGCGTGGCCAACAGCCTGGTCAGCGCCGATGGCATCGGCACCCACCCGGTGGTGACCATCGAGATCGCGCTGCTGCTGGTCTCGGCCGACGACATCAAGAGCCAGCCGGCGGCCGAGACCTTCGATCTGGCCGGTACCCAGTTCACCAGCCTTGCCGACCGCAAGCTGCGCAAGGTGGTCAGCACCGTCATCAAGCTGCGCAACCGGGGGCGTTTCGATGGCTGACCGACTCCAATCGACCTTCGGCGCGCCAGCGCGCCAGCGCGGCATCATCCTGCTGGTCAGCCTGATTCTGCTGCTGATCCTCACCGTCATGGGGCTGGCCAGCATGGGCGGCAGCCTGCTGGAGGCGCGCATGACCGGCCACTACCGCGACCAGGAGCTGGCGATCCAGTCGGCCGAGGCGGCACTGCGCGAGGGCGAACGCACCATCCACTCCAGCTCTTCCGCCCTGCTGGACGCCCGCATCAAAGCCGGCGGCAACAGCTGCACGGGCGGCTACTGCCAGTCCAGACAGTTCGACACCGGCCATGCCGCCAGCCTCGGCAAGGCCTGTCACCAGGCGGGCCACCTCTACGAACGCTGGGAACTGCCGGTCTGCGACAGCGGCACGCCGGTCGGCAGCGTCGATGTCTGGAACAACGCCGGACGCCACCTCACCTACGGCGCCAACCTGCCCGGCGTCAGGGCACCGGCCCGCTACATCATCGAACTGGCCGGGCTCGCCCGCCCGGCGACGGCGCCACCCGAGGACTGCGCCGGCCATCCGTTCGACCCGGCCAACGCCGGCTGCCAGCGCGTCTACCGCATCACCGCGCTGGCCGGCGGCGGCACCGACCGCGCCCAGGTGATGCTGCAATCCACCTATGTCAAATGACCGGAGCACCCCCATGCCCGCCGCACTGTCACGCCTGCTGACCCTGCTGACCCTGCTGCTGAGCGCACCGCTGTTCGCCGCCCCCACCGGCAACCCCTCGAACTACACCAGCCTGCCGGTCACCGCGGTCGAGGCCACCCCGCCGCTGCTGCTGATCGCGATGTCGCGCGACCACGAGCTGTTCCGCAAGGCCTACTCCGACTACAGCGACATCGATGGCGATGGCCAGATCGACACCAGCTACAAGGACACCATCGAGTATCTGGGCAATTTCGACAGCAACTTCTGTTACCAGTACGACAACGACAAGTTCTCACCGATCGGTCAGGTCGACAGCGGCTCGCACCGCTGTCACACCACCGACGGCTGGAGCGGCAACTTTCTCAACTGGGCCAGCATGACCCGCATCGACCTGATCCGCACCGTGCTCCATGGCGGCAAGCGGCAGGTCGATCCGGTCACCAGCAGTGGCGCGGTGCTGCTGGAGCGCGAGCTGATCCCGCCCGACATCCATGCCTTTGCCAAGGTCTATGACGGTGCCGCCAGCGGCGCCATCGCGCTGGCCGACCTGGTGGAAGGCAGTCCGACCAATGGCGCCATCACGCTGTGCAATGTCTCCCAGTGGCCGGCTTCGACCAATCTGAGCGGCACCCTCAACACCACCAGCTACCCCCCCCTGCTGCGAGTGGCCTATGGCAATGTGGCGGCCGGCAAGGTTGGCTATCCCAACTGGGCCTCGACCGAGGTGGCGCAGTGTCAGTGGCATGGCACCACCCACCGGGACAGCGCTCTTGCCCAGCCCGATCGCCCCGTTGGCAATGACACCAGCAACGCCTACCAGGTGCTGGTGGAGCGCTGCGTCGCCGGCCAGGATGGGCCGCTCTCCGCCCGCTGCAAGCGCTACGACAACGGCACGCCAAACAATGCCAGCGATGACCTGTTCAAGCCGATCGGTCTGCTGCAACGCTATGGCGAGCGCGGCCAGATGCGCTTCGGGCTGATGACCGGCAGCTACGACAACAACAGCCATGGTGGTGTGCTGCGCCAGGGGGTCGGCCTGCTCAGCGAGGTCAATGTTGCCACCGGCCAGATCACTGCCGGCAGCCTGATCGGCACGCTCGACAAACTGCGCATCGCCACCTATCAGATGGACTTCTCGACCTCATCCCTTCTGCGCTATCCACCCTGCAATAGCTACGTCTCATCCGCAGCCGTCAAGGATGGCTCCTGCGCCGACTGGGGCAACCCGCTCGGTGAGCTCTACCTCGAAGCGGTGCGCTATCTGGCCGGCGCCAGTGCCGCCTCTGCGGCTTTCACTAGTTCGCCTTCGCCCTCCCGGTACAGTCCAGCGCCAACTGAAGCAGCCATGATTCCCGGGCTGACCCGGCTGACCAGTTGGAGCGACCCCTACAACTTCGGTCCCGGCAACAGTGCCGTGCCCTGCGCCCAGTGTGCGGTGCTGCTGATCTCCACCTCGCAGGGTTCGTTCGACTCGATGCGCGATGCAGCCGACTGGCCCTCCAGCGGTCTGCCGACTGGATTCGCCGTGGCCACGGCCACCAATGCCGTGCAGAACAAGGAGGGGCTGGATGGCGCCAGCGTGCTGGCCGGCCGGGTTGGCAGCAGTACCGACCAGGAGTGCAGCCCCAAGACGCTGGCGGCCGGCACGCTCGATCAGGCCGATGGCATCTGCCCCGAGGCCCCCAGCGCCGAGGGCGGCTACGGCATCGCCGGACTGGCCTACGAGGCGGCGATCAAGGATCTGCGTACTGGCCTCAATGGCACCCAGAAGATCAAGACCTTCGCGGTCTCGGTGGCCGAGGACCTGCCCAGCTTCACCGTCACCAGCGGCACGAAGCAGGCGCAGATCGTGCCGCTGTGCAGGTCGGAATACTCTGCCAACGGAAACGCTCCCTACCTCTTGCAGAAGTGCTCACTGATCGATGTGGTCAGCGAACCGCCCCCCGCCCCCGCCACACTCCCCTCGCCCTGCACCAACAATGGCAGTTACCACCGCTTTCTGCTGACCTGGGAGGGCACCGCCTGGGGCAGTGACTACGACTTCGACGCGGAACAGCGGCTGGAGTATTGCGAGGTGAACGGCACACTTCACGTCAGGACGGTCGTGACCAGAGACCAGGCCGATGCCGCCTTCGATATGGGCTTTACCTTGGTGGGCACCGATCCACAGCAGCCCATGAACTATCCAAAAGAGATCACGGTTGCGCAGGGCAGCAACGGCGGCGGCACGGCATCAGGCTTTCAAAATCTGTCGATCACCGGTGGCGGCACCACCCTGCAGAAACCACTGTGGCTGGCGGCCAAGTATGGCGGCTTCAATGACCTCGACAGCAGCAACTCGCCAAACGACCCACGCGAGTGGGACAGTGTCAACAACCTGACCGGTGCCGCAGGATCCGATGGCGTGCCCGACAACTACTTTCAACTGCGCAGCCCCAGCAGTCTGGAGGCGGCGCTGAACCGCATCTTCGCCTCGGTGGCCGGCTCGGTGGCCTCCGGCACCGCGGCGGCGGTGGTGGCGAACAATGTCTCCGGCGAGGGGGCGGTCTATCAGGCGCTCTACCATCCGCGCATCGAGGCGGGGCAGAACAGCATCACCTGGGCCGGCACGCTGCATGGGCTCTTCATCGATGGACAGGGCCGGCTGCGGGAGGATTTCGGTGGCAATTCCCCGACCACGGGCAATGCCACGCTCGATGGCTGCGATGTCGACCCGGTGGTGGAGATCTTCTTCGATTCGGTCAACCTGCCGACCGGCACCAAGATTCGCCGCTACAGCGGCGTCACGGCCGATTGCAGCAACATCAAGATCGTCACTCCCACGGTGCGGCCGCTGACCGATCTGAAGACGCTGTGGAATGCCCGCGATGAACTGGCACGGGCGGCAAACCATGCCCCACTCATGCCACAGCGCAACTATGC
The DNA here is from genome assembly GCA_024234215.1 of Pseudomonadales bacterium. NCBI lineage: Bacteria > Pseudomonadati > Pseudomonadota > Gammaproteobacteria > Pseudomonadales > Pseudomonadales bacterium. The sequence continues at coordinate 179,521 of JACKOQ010000004.1, read as the reverse complement.
CGACATCGCCAGCAACGGCCGGGCGATCTACACCCGCGACCCTGCCGCCACCGATGGCACCCTGAGCGACTTCACCAGCACCGCCCTGGCCAGCCGCTTTCGCGAGCTGAACCCCGACACCAGCTCGGCCAATCCGCAAGGCGAGGCCACCGACATCATCAACTTCATCCGTGGCCAAGAGATCGCCGGCTACCGCAGCCGCACCATCGATTACGATGGCAATGGCGCCAAACCCTGGCTGCTGGGCGACATCATCAACAGCTCGCCGGTGGTGGTGGGCGCGCCCAACGCCGGCCATGACCTGCGCCTTGGCGACAGCAGCTATGCCGCCTTCAAGGCCAAATATGCCAAGCGCCGGCAGGTGGTCTATGTCGGCGCCAACGACGGCATGGTGCACGCCTTCAATGGCGGCTTCTGGGACGAGGCCAACAAGCAGTTCGCGACGACCGCCAACAACGGTGAGACCAGCCACCCGCTCGGCGCCGAACTCTGGGCCTATGTGCCGCAGAACCTGCTGCCGCACCTGCGCTGGCTGACCGCGCCCAACTATGAGCACATCTTCTATGTCGATGGCACCGCCCAGAGCTTCGACGTCAAGGCGTTTGCCAACGACAGTGACCACCCCGACGGCTGGGGCACCATTCTGGTGATCGGCATGCGCTTTGGCGGGGTGCCGATCGACATCGACGACGATGGTGATGGCAATACCCCCGACCGCAGCTACCGCTCGGCCTATCTGGTGCTCGACATCACCAACCCGGAGCAGCCGCCCAAACTGGTGGCCGAACTGAGCGATGGCCAGCTCGGCTTCACCACCGCGCTGCCGGCGCTGGTGCGGCGCCCCAACAACGGCTGGGAGCTGCTGTTCGGCTCCGGCCCGACCGCCTCGACGCCGCTGGCCAGCGCCGACGCGGTGAGCAGCCAGAATGCACAGCTCTACCGCTACGACCTGGTCAACAAAGCGTTCGTAACCGGTTTTGCACCGCTCGACCTCGGCAGTACGGCGGTCGCCAGCTTCGTCGGCGACCCGCTGGCGCAGGATTGGGATGGCGATGGCAACACCGATGAGATCTACTTCGGCCTGGTCGGCGGCACGGCCGGCAGCCAGAGCGGCGGGCTCTACCGGGCCGATCCGGACCTCGGCAGCGTCACCCAGGTGATCGGCACCCGCCCGATCATCGCCGCACCGATGGCGGTGCGCGACAACGCTGGCAAGAAATGGCTCTACGCCGGCGAAGGCAAGCTGCTGGCCGCCTCCGACCGCAACGAGACGGGCCAGAACAGCTTCTATGGCGTGCTGCTCGACAGCAGCAACACGGCGCTGCTGCGCACCGATCAGATTCAGGTCGCCAACACCGGCCTGCTGATCGACAGCAGTGGCACCGCGACGCCGCTGGTGGATGGCACAGTCACCATCAACGACTTCAACACGTTGAAGAACCACATCAGCACCAACAAGAAGGGCTGGGTCTACCAGTTGGCAGCGCCCGCGCCCGACCCCAGCGCACGGGTGATCAATCCGGCAACCCGCGCCGGCAGCACGCTCTTTTTCACCGACTTTCTGCCGCCGACCGGCAGCAGTTGCGACTTCGGGCAGAGCAGGCTCTATGGGCTGGACTACCAGAGCGGCACCGCCGCACCCCAGGCGGCCTTCGGTGACACCCAGACTCCCAACAATGCACTGCGGCTGACACTGCCCTACCTGAGCCTGGGCAGCGGGCTCTCCTCCAAGCCGGTGGTCTACATCGGCGAGGGTGGCAAGCGCTCGATCATCACCCAGCAGGAGACCGGCGCATTGACCAGCAGCGAGTTCACCGGCAGCACGGTCTCGCCGGGACGCAAATCGTGGCGCCGGCTGCCATTGCGCTGAGCAGCGGCCGGAAAAGTGACGCAGTCGGAAAAATTCGGTGGGCTTTCGTGGTATAACCGCGGCCAATCTGTTTGACCCGGAGTGGAAGCATGATGCGTGATCGATCGAATGGCAGTCGCCAGCGCCCAGGCGGCTTCAGCCTGATCGAGCTGATGGTGGCGCTCGCCATCGTCGGCATTCTGGCGGCCGTGGCCTACCCGGCCTACCGCGACAGCATCATGAAAAGCCGTCGCGCCGATGCCAAGATCGCGCTGACGCAAGGGGCGGCGCAGCAGGAGAAGTTCTTCAGCCGCTTCAGCCACTACAGCGGTACGCTGTCGGACATCGGCGGCGCCACCTCGCCCGAGGGCTACTACGGGCTGGCGCTCTCCACCACCAACGCGGGCCTGGGTTTCACGCTGACCGTCACCCCGGCAGCCAACAGCCCGCAACTGAAGGACCGCAGTTGCGCCACCTACACGCTCTCCCACACCGGCGCCAAGGTGGCGAAGAACAGCAGCAACACCACCTCCACCAACCTCTGCTGGTGACGCGCGATCCGTCCGGCAGCATGAGGGTCACCTCTGCCGGCAACAGCCGCCCGGCAATCGATTCCGTTCCATGCACGACTTTCTGATCATCGGCGGCGGCGTCATCGGCCTGACCTGCGCACTGCGGCTGGCCGAGGCCGGTGCCAGCGTCACGCTGCTGGAGCGGGGCGAGTTCGGCAAGGAGTCCTCCTGGGCCGGCGGCGGCATTCTGGCGCCGCTCTACCCGTGGCGCTATGCAGAGGCCATCAACGCGCTGGCGCTGCGCGGCCGACAGCTCTATGACCAGTGGCTGCCGCGGCTGCATCGGCAGTCTGGCATCGACCCGGAGCTGCACCGCTGCGGCCTGCTGCTGCTCGACAGTGACTGCATCGCCGAGGCCAGCGACTGGGCGCGGCAGTGGCGCCACGCCTGGGTGCGGCTCGACGGCGCGGCGCTCACAACGCACTTTCCGACACTGTCGCCCCGGACCGGGGAGGCGCTCTGGCTGCCGGAGCAGGCCAGCCTGCGCAACCCGCGCCTGCTGCAGGCGCTGCTGGCGGTGCTGGCCGACATGCCCCGGGTGCGCCTGGTGCCGCAGTGCACCGTGAGCGGATTGCGCACCGTCGGTGGCCGGGTCGAGGCGGTGCTCGGCAGTCAGGGCGAGTGGTGCGCCGATCAGGTGATCGTCACCGCCGGCGCCTGGAGCAGCTCACTGCTGCCAACGCCGCCCACGCTGCCGGTGACGCCGGTGCGGGGGCAGATGCTGCTCTATCAGGGCAATGGCTTGCTGTCGACCATGCTGCTGGCCGCCGGCCACTATCTGATTCCGCGCCGTGATGGCTTGATTCTGGTCGGCAGCACCGTGGAGCAGGTCGGCTTCGACTGTGCGGTGACCGCAGCGGCGCGCACCGAGCTGATGGCGGTGGCCGGCCAACTGCTGCCGGCACTGGCGGAGCGCGAACCGATCGCCCACTGGGCCGGTCTGCGGCCCGGCGCACCGCAGGGAACACCCTTCATCGGCCGCTGGCCGGGCATCGACAACCTGCACCTCAACTGCGGCCACTTTCGCAATGGGCTGGTGATGGCACCGGCGGCGGCCGAGCTGCTGGTCGATCTGCTGCTGGGGCAGCCGCCCCGGGTCGATGCCGCGGCCTTCGATCCAGCGCGGCTGCTGGCGGCGGCCGCTATTCGAGATTGAGCTTCTTCAGCCGGTAGCGCAGCGCGCGAAAGGTGATGCCGAGCTTTTTGGCCGCCTGGGTCTTGTTCCAGCGCGTCTCTTCGAGCGCGCCGATGATCGCCTGCCGCTCGATCTGCTCCAGATAGTGCTCCAGCGAGCCGGCCGGCATGGCCGCTTCGGGCGTGGCGGGGCGCACTGCGCGCTCGGCCGGTTCAGTGGTGGTGGCCGTGGCGCTCTCGCCATCGAGCAGCAGGTCGGCGGCTTCGATCCGCTCGCCTTCGCAGAGCGCGAAGGCGCGCTCCAGGATGTTCTCCAGCTCGCGCACATTGCCGGGGAAGCCATGGCGACAGAGCCGCTCGATGGCGGCGGAGGTCAGCTCCGGCGGCGGCAGCTGATACTCCAGCGCAATACGGGCCAGCAGCTCATGGGCCAGTTGCGGAATGTCCTCGACCCGCTCGCGCAGGCTCGGCACCCGCAGCTCGATGACGTTGATGCGGTAGTAGAGGTCATCGCGAAACAGCCCCTGTTCGATCAGCGCGCGCAGGTTCTTGTGGGTGGCGCTGAGAATGCGGGTGTCGACCGGCTGCTCCTGCTGGGCACCGATCGCGCGGACCCGTTTCTCCTGGATTGCCCGCAGCAGCTTGACCTGCATCGGCAGCGGCAGGTCGGCCACCTCGTCGAGAAACAGCGTCCCGCCGCTGGCCGCCTGGAACAGCCCCGGCTTGTCTTCCACCGCGCCGCTGAAGCTGCCCTTGCGGTGGCCGAAGAACTCGCTCTCCATCAATTCTGAAGGGATGGCACCGCAGTTGACCGGCACGAAGGGGCCGTCGCCGCGCGGCCCGAGCTGATGGATCAGCCGTGCCACCAGCTCCTTGCCGGTGCCGGATTCGCCCTGGATGTGCACCGGCGCCTGGCTGCGCGCCAGCTTGCGAATCTGGCTGCGCAGCGCCTGCATCACCGGGGAGTCGCCGGAGAGGCGCGCCAGCTCCGGCAGTGCGGCGACGCGCGCGGCCAGCGGCTGCATCGGCGCGAGCGCCTTCTCGACCAGTTCGCGCAGTTGCGCCAGCTCCACCGGTTTGGTGACGAAGTCGAAGGCGCCGGCCTTCAGCGCGGCAATGGCGCTGTCCATGCTGCCATGGGCGGTGATCATCGCGACCGGCAGCGCCGGATGGTGCAACTGGATGTGCTCGACCAGTTCGAGCCCGTTGCCATCGGGCAGCCGCATGTCGGTCAGGCAGAGGTCGAAACGCTGCGTCTGCAACAGTTGGCGTGCGCTGCGCAGATCTTCTGCGGCATGGCAGCCGTGCCCCATCCGCGACAGCGTCAGTGCAACCAGCTCGCGCAGGTCGGGCTCGTCATCGACGATCAGGATCTGCTTCTTCTGCGTCTGTGGGCTCTTTGCCATCCTGATGACCTGGGCTGCGCTCCGGGTGGCTGAAGGTGATGACGAAGCGGCTGCCGCCGCCGGCATCACGCTGATAATCGATGGTCGCCTGGTTGCTCTGGCACAGCTCACGGGCAATGTAGAGCCCGAGGCCGGAGCCCTTGGGCGCCGTGGTGAAGAACGGTTCGAACAGTGAGTCGAGCGCCTCGTCGGCAACCCCCTCTCCCTGATCGATGATGGCAAGATACGGCAGATCATGATCGCCGTCGATGCCGGCCTCGATGCGCAGGCTGGCCCGGCCGGTCGCCAGCCGACTGTAACGCAGGCCATTTTCGATCAGGTTGGTCAGAATCTGGGCCAACTGGCCGGGATCGACCCGCACCTCGATCGATTCCGGCTCGATCCGCCACACCAGCTCGGCCTCGGGCCAGGCCGGCAGAATGCTCTCGTGCAGGAACCGCTCGAGCCAGGGCGCGAGTGGCAGCAGCCCGGCGCGGGCATGGTCGCGGCGTGACAGCTGCTGCACATTCTCGATGATGCCATTCATCCGCCGGGCATTGCTCTGAATGATCTGGGCCAGCCGCCGCTGCTCGGCATCGGGCAGCGCCAGTTCGTCGAGCAACTGGGCGGCATGATTGACCGCGCTCAGCGGGTTGCGCAGCTCATGGGCAATGCTGGCGGTGAGCCGACCCAGCGATGCCAGCTTGAGCTGCTGCGCCTGCTGGGCCAGCAATGCCTGGTCTTCGATGAAGAGCAGCGTGTCGCTGTCGGGCTGATCGGTGAGGCGGGCGAAGCTCACCTGCAACTGCGGTCCCCTGGGCAGCGAGAACAGCGATGGCCGCAGCCGGGGCTGGCGCCGCCACTGTTCCAGACGAGTGAACAGCGGTTCGGAGAGCTGCCGCAATCCACCCTGCGCCGTCGGCGGAATCTGCGTCAGCAGGGTCGCAGCGCGGTTGATCATCCGGATGTCATCATTGCGGTCGAGCACCAGGATGCCGGTGCGCATCCGCTGGATGATCATGTGGTTGAGCTGCTGCAACTCGCTGATGTCACGTGCCCGTTGCCGTGCCAGTTCATCGCTGGCCAACAGCCGCCGCGACAACATCTGCATGCCGAGCGCAATGGCAAAGTAGAGCGTGCCCAGCACACCGGCCTGAAAGAAACGGTTGGACTCCTCGCCCGGCGGCAGCGCGGTCAGCAGCAGATAGCCCTCCTCACCGATCACCAGCAGCGTGGCCAGCGCCGCCAGCAGGGTGCCGATTCGTCCTTGCAGCAGGATGTTCCCGGCCGCCACCGCGATCAGGCTGAGGTTGCCAAGCCCGCTGGTCACCCCGCTGCTGCTGTACATCAGCAGCGTGAACAGCAGGATGTCGAAGCTGAACAGGGCGAACAGCCGGGCGGTGTTGAGGCTGGAGCCGAACAGCAACGCATGCAGCAGTGGCGCCAGCAGCGCGCTGAGCAGGTAACAGAGCGCAACGCTCAGGTAGAGTCTGGGCAGCAACTGCCCGAGATGGATCTGCCCCTCGTCGCCAAAGCGCATCACCAGCAGGACGATCGCCAGTATCAGCCGATAGTAGAGGTAGACACGGACCACCTGTCGGTCGGTGCGTGGCAACGACTGCTGCGGTGTCGCGAAGAGTGTGGCCACGTTCACGGCTTGGGGCGGTTGATGGCACGGTAACGCGCGCGGTGCGGTTCACCACAGAACCAGTGGTCGCCATCGCGAATCGCCTGCTCGGCCGGCAGATGCAGTTCACACTGGGCGCAGCGGACGAACTGCCCAAGCGGACGCTCCGCCGCACGGCGACTGCGTCGATGGCGCAGGTACAGATAGCAGGCAAACAGCAGCAGCGCGACAAAAAAGAGTCTGATCAGCATGGTGACCACGAAAGCGACGGACGGGCGTGCGGCAGACCGGCAGTCACGGTCGAAAGATCGACCGGCACGGACGGTTTTGGCCTTCTGACAACAGTCATTACAATACCGCCGTCATCCAATCGACACCAGAACGAACGAGGCACTATGACAACCACTTTGCGTGTGGTGATGGCGCAGATCAACCCCCTGGTCGGGGACATCAAGGGCAATGTCGAGCTGGTGATGCAGCAGGTGCGCCGGGCCGTTGCCGAGTTGCGCGCCGAGGTGGTGCTCTTTCCCGAGCTGGTGATCACCGGCTATCCGCCCGAGGACCTGCTGCTGCGGCCCAGCATGCAAATCCGGGTGGAGGACGCATTGCAGCAGCTGCGGCAGTTCAGCGTCGAAGAGCCACTCTGTCGCGGCGTCGACATCGTCGTCGGCTACCCCTTTCAGAAGAAGAGCGGCCGCTACAACATGGCCGGGGTGATCCGCGATGGCGAACTGATCGCCGAGTACCGCAAGCAGCGGCTGCCGAACTACCAGGTCTTCGATGAAAAGCGCTATTTTCAGCCGGGCGGGGCGCCCTGCGTCTACGACCGCGACGGCCTGCGCATCGGGCTGACCATTTGCGAGGATGTCTGGCAGGAGGGTCCGGTCCAGCAGGCCGCCGATGCCGGCGCCCAACTGCTGCTCAACCTCAATGCTTCGCCCTTCCACCGCCGCAAACCCTCGGAACGGCGCGAACTGCTCAGACACCGCGCCATCGAGGGCCGTCTGCCGATCGTCTATGTGAACCAGGTCGGCGGCCAGGATGAGCTGGTGTTCGATGGCGCGTCGATGGTGGTCGACCGCCATGGCGACTGCGTGGTGCAGATGGAGAGCTTCACTGAAGGGCTCTGCCTGGTCGAGTTCAGTGGCGATGGCAACGTCTGCGACGTCATCAGCCGCCAGCCACTGGCCGACCTCACGCTCGAAGCCTCGATCTACAACGCGCTGGTGGTGGGCGTGCGTGACTATGTCGACCGCAACGGTTTCAGCGGCGTGGTGATCGGGCTGTCGGGGGGCATCGACTCGGCACTGACGCTGGCCATTGCCGTGGACGCAGTCGGCGCCGACCGGGTGCAGGCAGTGATGATGCCGTTTCACTACACCTCGGCCATGAGTCTGGAGGATGCCGAAGCCCAGGCCCGCGTGATGGGGGTCGACTACAGCATCATTTCGATCGCACCGATGTACGACGCCTTCATGGCCGGGCTGGAAACCGAGTTCGCCGGCCTTGCCCCCGACACCACCGAAGAGAACCTGCAGGCGCGCTGCCGCGGGGTGCTGCTGATGGCCATCTCCAATAAAAAGCGCAGCATGGTGCTCAGCACCGGCAACAAGAGCGAGATGGCGGTCGGCTACTCCACACTCTATGGCGACCTGGTCGGTGGCTTTGCGGTGCTGAAGGATGTGCCGAAAACGGTGGTCTACGCGCTCTGCCACTACCGCAATGGCATCGCGCCGGTCATCCCGCAGCGGGTGATCGACCGGCCACCCTCTGCCGAGCTGCGTCCCGACCAGAAGGACCAGGACTCCCTGCCCCCCTACCCGCTGCTCGACGCGATCATCGAACTCTACATCGAGAATGACCTGAGCGCCGACGCGATCGTCGCCCGGGGTTTCGACGAAGCGGTGGTGCACAGGGTGGTGCGGATGATCGACCGCAACGAATACAAGCGGCGCCAAGCGCCGATCGGCGTGCGCATCAGCCAGCGCGCCTTCGGTCGCGACCGGCGCTACCCGATCACCTCGGGCTGGAGTCTGAAGGATCGGTTCTGAAGGCTAGCGCACGCCACCGGTCGGGTGGCGCGTCGGCGGCGGGGGTGCGGCAGAGGGCTGGGCCGCAGGCGCATCGCCGCTGCCGATCAGCCGTTTGAAAAAGCCGACGACCGATGACTCTTCCGCGGTGGCCGAGGCAGCGGCGCTCTGTGACGACTGCGCCTGATGCGGTTCATCGAGCCGCAGGGCGAAACTGAAGGTCCCACCGCGCAGACTCGGATGGTCCGGGTGGTTGAGCCGCAGCACCTCGACGGCGTCGGCCTGCAGTGCCGGCAGCTCCATCAGCCGGTAGCCCTCGGCCATCACCGCCAGCCCGTCACCGACCAGTGGCGAGTCAGGATAGTTCTCGACCAGGTAACGGCCCCGGTTGGCGGCGGCCAGATAGGCCTTGCGCTTGAAATAGTAGCGGGCGATGACGATCTCCCGCTCGGCCAGCTGGTTGCGCAGAAAGATCATCCGCTGCCGGGCGTCGGCGGCATAGGGACTGGTCGGAAAGCGGTTGACCAGCTGCGAAAAATCGAGGTAGGCCTGGCGGGCGTTGGTCAGATCGCGTTCTGCCGGATTCTGCGACAGATAGCGGGTAAAGCCCATGTCGTCGCGGTCGTAGTTGGCCAGCCCCTTCATGTAGTAGGCGTAGTCGACATTGGTGTGGGTCGGGTGCAGCCGGATGAAACGGTCGGCGGCAATCGCCGCGCTGTCATAGTCGAAGCTGCGGTACTGGGCATAGATCAGCTCCAGTTGCCCCTGCTGGCCGTAGGCGCCGAACGGATAGCGCGACTCGAGCGCCTGCAGCAGCTCGATGGCTTCCTGTATATTGTTCACATCGAGCGCCTTGCGCGCCTGGTTATAGTACTCCTGCTCGCTCAGTTCGGGCTTCTCCTTCTTCTCGCCAAACAGGGAGCAGCCACCCAGCAGCGTGGTCAGCGCCAACAGCAGCAGGAGCACGACAGCGGGAAGGGGGTCAATGCGATGATCGAAAGTGCGGTTTGAAATCACGATGGTGAGAAATCGAGAAGGAGATGAAACAGGCAAGCCGCCATTTAACCATAGCGCCCCGGCTGAACCAATCGCCGTCGGCCCCGCCGCCGCTTCGCCATGAGTGAAACCTGCATCAGACAGCAACTGCGCATTCCGCTCGAACTGGCCGGGCTGCGTCTCGATCAGGCTGCGGCGCAACTCTTTCCCGATCACTCGCGCGCACGGCTGCAGGGCTGGATCAGTGACGGCCAACTGACCGTCAATCAGCGGCGGATGCGACCGCGCGACCGTGTCGTCGGCGGCGAGGAGCTCAGCCTCGACGCGGTGCTCGAAGCGCAGGGCGATTGGCAGGCTCAACCGATCGAATTCAGGGTGCTGTTCGAGGATGACGACCTGCTGGTGATCGACAAGCCGGCCGGACTGGTGGTCCACCCCGCCGCCGGCAACTGGGAGGGCACCCTGCTCAATGGTCTGCTGCACCGCATCCCGCAACTGATCCAGTTGCCCCGCGCCGGCATCGTGCATCGCCTCGACAAGGAGACCTCCGGATTGATGGTGGTGGCCAAGAGCCTGCGCGCGCACACCTCGCTGGTCGGGCAGCTCCAGAACCGCAGCATGGGCCGCGACTACGAGGCGGTGGCCGAAGGCGCGATGATCGCAGGCGGCACGGTCGATCGACCGATCGGCCGCCATCCGCGACAGCGCACCAGGATGGCGGTGGTCGCGACCGGCAAGCCGGCCGTGACCCACTACCGCCTCCTGCACCGCTTTCGCCACTACAGCCACCTGCGACTGTCGCTGGAGACCGGCCGCACCCACCAGATCCGGGTGCACATGGCCGAACTGCACCATCCGCTGGTCGGTGACCGCGACTACGGCGGTCGTTTGCGGCTGCCGGCGGGCCTGGCGCCCGCACTGATTGAGGTGATCCGCGCCTTTCCACGGCAGGCACTGCATGCCAAGGCGCTGCGGCTGACCCACCCCCACAGCGGTGAAACCCTGCAGTGGGAGGTGCCGCTGCCGGCAGACATGCAGCAACTGCTGGAACAGTTGGCACAGCACGATGCAGCCTGAACCGACCCTGCTGTGGGCCGACTGGCCGGAACTGCCGGGCGTGCAGGCCGGCGTCACGCTGCGCCAACCGGGCCACAGTGCCGGCTCCTATGCCGGCTGCAACCTGGCGGATCATGTCGGCGACGATCCGGTTCGGGTCGAGCGCAACCGCCGGCAACTGGAGCAGCGGCTTGGGCTCCGCGCGCCGATCGACTATCTGACCCAGGTGCATGGCATCGAGGTCGCGCTGCTGCCGACCGCGTCACCACGCCCGGTTGCCGATGCTGCCATCCGCCGCACGCCCGGCGTTGCCGCGGTGCTGACCGCCGACTGTCTGCCGATTCTGCTCGCTGCCGAAACCGGCGATGAGGTGGCCGCACTGCATGCCGGCTGGCGCGGCCTGGCCGCCGGCGTCATCGAAGCCACGTTCGAAAAGCTGCGCGCGCCGCCCCGGAGCCTGCAAGTCTGGCTGGGACCGGCCATCGGCCCCTGTCACTTCGAGGTCGGCAGCGAGGTGCGCGCCGCCTTCGTGGCCCGGCAGCCAGCCGATGCCGAGGCCTTCACCCTCCACGGCGACCGCTGGCGGGCCGATCTCTACCTGCTGGCGCGCCGGCGGCTGCAGCGGTTGGGCGTGACCCGCATCTTCGGTGGCGGTCTCTGCACCCACTGCGATGGTGCGCGCTTCTACTCCTACCGCCGCGATGGCACCACCGGCCGCATGGCCAGCCTGATCCAGCTGCACTCCCCGGCTTGAATCGCCGCGTTCCCACCCCATCTACAGGGACAATGCCGTGCACCAGCGGTTGGTGCACCGGACTCAAGCCCTTTGAAGGAGAAACTCCATGCGCGACCGATTCACCAGCGCCCTGCAACAGGCCCTCGTCGAAGCCCAATCCCTGGCGGTGGGCCGTGACCATGGCTACATCGAACCCGCCCACCTGCTGCTCGCGCTGGTCGATCAGAGCGGTGGCACCACCCGCACGCTGCTGAACAGCGCCGGCGCCAACCTCGCCACACTGCGCAGTGCGCTGGAGCGGGCACTCGATCAATTGGCCAGAATCAAGCAGCCGACCGGCGATGTGAAGGTCTCTCCCGATCTGGCCCGCCTGCTGAACCTGGCCGACAGGCTGGCCCAGCAGCGTCAGGACCAGTTCATCTCCAGCGAGCTGATTACGCTCGCCGCCTTCGAAGAGCGCGGGGCAATCGCCAAGCTGTTGCAGGAGGCTGGCGTCACCAAAGAGAAGCTGGCGGCGGCCATCGATGCGCTGCGTGGCGGCGAGAAGGTGACCGACCCCGAGGCCGAGGAGCGGCGCCAGGCACTGGAGCGCTTCACCGTCGACCTCACCGCCAAGGCGGCCAGCGGCAAGCTCGACCCGGTGATCGGCCGGGACGACGAAATCCGCCGCACCATCCAGGTGTTGCAGCGCCGCACCAAGAACAACCCGGTGCTGATCGGCGAACCCGGCGTCGGCAAGACGGCGATCGTCGAAGGGCTGGCACAGCGCATCGTCAATGGCGAGGTGCCCGAGGGGCTGAAGGAGAAGCGGATTCTGGCGCTCGACATGGGACTGCTGATCGCCGGTGCCAAGTTCCGTGGCGAGTTCGAGGAGCGGCTCAAGGGGGTGCTCAATGAAGTGACCCGGCAGGAGGGGCAGATCATCCTCTTCATCGACGAGATTCATACCGTGGTCGGCGCCGGCAAGGCAGAGGGTTCGATGGATGCCGGCAACATGCTCAAACCGGCGCTGGCGCGGGGTGAACTGCACTGCATCGGCGCCACCACGCTCGATGAGTACCGCCAGTACATCGAGAAGGATGCCGCACTCGAACGCCGCTTCCAGAAAGTCTTCGTCGGCGAGCCGAGCGAGGAGGACACCATCGCCATCCTGCGCGGACTGAAAGACCGTTATGAACTGCACCATGGCGTCGACATCACCGACTCGGCCATCATCGCCGCCGCCCGCCTGTCGCAGCGCTACATCACCGACCGGCAACTGCCCGACAAGGCGATCGACCTGATCGACGAGGCCGCCAGCCGCATCCGCATGGAGATCGACTCCAAGCCCGAGGAGCTCGATCGGCTGGAGCGCCGGCTGATCCAGCTCAAGATCGAGGCCGAGGCGCTGAAGAAAGAAGAGGACCCCGCCTCACGCGAGCGGCTCGGCAAGCTGCGCGAGCAGATCAGCAGCGTCGAGCGCGACTATGCCGACCTCGAGGAGATCTGGAAGAGCGAGAAGGCCGGCCTGCAGGGGGCACAGCAGATCAAGTCGGAACTGGACCAGGCCCGCATCGACTTCGATGCCGCGCGCCGTCAGGGTGACCTGACACGCATGTCGGAGCTGCAATACGGCATCATTCCCGAACTGGAGAAGCGGCTGGCCTCGGCCGACAGTCAGCAGCCGGCCGAGACCAAACTGGTGCGCAACCGGGTCACCGACGAGGAGATCGCCGAGGTGATCTCCAAATGGACCGGCATTCCGGTCGCCAAGATGCTGGAGGGCGAGCGCGAGAAGCTTTTGCGGATGGAAGAGGCGCTGCACCAGCGGGTGATCGGTCAGGACGAGGCGGTGGTCGCCGTCTCCAACGCCGTACGCCGTTCGCGCGCCGGACTGGCCGACCCGAACCGCCCGAATGGCTCCTTCCTGTTCCTTGGCCCGACCGGTGTCGGCAAGACCGAGCTGTGCAAGGCACTCGCCAGCTTCCTGTTCGACACCGAAGAGGCGATGGTGCGGATCGACATGTCCGAGTTCATGGAGAAGCACTCGGTGTCGCGGCTGATCGGCGCACCGCCGGGCTATGTCGGCTATGAGGAGGGGGGCTATCTGACCGAGGCGGTGCGCCGCCGCCCCTACTCGGTGCTGCTGCTCGATGAGGTCGAGAAGGCCCACCCCGATGTCTTCAACATCCTGCTGCAGGTGCTGGAGGATGGACGCCTGACCGACGGCCATGGCCGCACCGTCGATTTTCGCAACACCGTGGTGGTGATGACCTCGAACCTCGGCTCAGACCTGATCCAGACATTGGCCGGCGAAGCCCACTACAACGAGATGCGCGACGCGGTGATGGGCGTCGTCGAGCGCCATTTCCGCCCCGAATTCATCAACCGCATCGATGAGGTGGTGGTGTTCCATCCATTGGGTGAGGCGCAGATTCGCGCCATCGCCCGCATCCAGCTCGCAGCACTGGAGCGGCGGCTCGCCGAGCGCGATCTGTCACTGCATGTCGATGATGCCGTCATCGATCGACTGGTGGCGGTCGGTTTCGACCCGGTCTATGGGGCGCGGCCGCTGAAGCGGGCGATTCAGCGCTGGATCGAGAACCCGCTGGCGCAGGCACTGCTGGGTGGCCGTTTCGCGCCGGGCGCGCAGATCAGGGCGGTGATCGAGGCCGGAGAGATCCGCTTCGACTGACGCCCGCCCAACCCGCCATTGCGTCGTCGATCACTCGGCGACGCAATGGTCGCGGATCATCTGCCGTGCCCGCTCGATGCGGGCATTCTTCTCCTCTTCGCTCAGCATCCGCGAGCCACCCTGTGGATCGACCTCGCGCACCCGGGCGCTGTTTTCGAGCTGGCGCAGCTCGCTGCGGGCGTTGTTGCAGTTCTCCTGACGGATCTTCTGCTCACTGGCATCGGCGGCCGGCGGCTTGGCAGCATCACCCTGATCTGCGCCGGGTTTCTCGGCGGCGGCTTCGGGCTTTTGCTGAGCAGGTGTCGTCTGCCGCACGACCTTCTCGTACGGGGTGCCCAACGGCGGCGGATGGTCGCTGAAGTGCTGCTGATCACCCTCGCTCCAGCGGTAGAGAATCTGTTTCTCGCCGTTGGCCAACGGTGCCACCAGCAGCGACAGCAGCAGACAGAGGCGCGTTCTTCGCAAAACGGACATGCAGCGGCATCCTTTGGAATCGAGATTCATGCGCAACAGAATCTTTCAATTATCAGATAATAGGGCAAAACCGCCAGCTCCACCTTCCATTTGCCCGCCAACCACCCCGAAACGAGACCCTGGCTTGCGCTTTTCGGCCGAAACAGGCCAGCAGTCGACACTGCCCCTTGACAAAGAGCACCGGCAAGAGAGAATGCCAGACCCGCTCTGTACAGGGTGCAGGGCGGTGTGGTTACCCCCGCACCTGATGATTCGTCGCTGCCGAACCGGGCTGAACCCCATCGACAATGATTTCACCCTGAGCCTTCCCGGCAACCGACCGCCCACCCCCGCGATCGGTGCCCCTTCTGGCCATCTACCCGGCACCGGCACGCGCCAACACCTTTGATCCACCGCGACGAAGGTGTCGGTCATATCCAACAGCAATCGATCATCGACATACCCTAAGGTACTTGTGAGGTAGCACAGATGGAGTACTTGTCAGGCGCTGAAATGGTCATTCGCTTTCTTCAGGATGAGGGGGTCGAATACATTTACGGCTATCCGGGCGGAGCCGCCCTGCATATTTATGATGCGCTGTTCCGGCAGAGCCGGGTCAAGCATGTGCTGGTCAGGCACGAACAGGCCGCCACCCACATGGCCGATGGCTATGCCCGTGCCACCGGCAAGCCCGGCGTGGTGCTGGTCACCTCCGGCCCTGGCGCCACCAACACCATCACCGGCATCGCCACCGCCTACATGGATTCGATCCCGATGGTGGTCATCGCCGGTCAGGTGATGAGCCACCTGATCGGCGATGACGCCTTTCAGGAGACCGACATGATGGGCATCTGCCGACCGGTGGTGAAGCACAGCTTCTCGGTGCGCCGGCCGGAGGAGATTCCGCTGGTGCTGAAAAAGGCGTTCCACATCGCCAGCACCGGCCGGCCCGGTCCGGTGGTGGTCGACATTCCGAAGGACATGACCACGCCGAGCGAGAAGTTCCCCTATGTCTATCCGCAGAAGGTGAAACTGCGCTCCTACAACCCGCCCCAGCGCGGCCATGCCGGGCAGATCCGCAAGGCGGTCGACCTGCTGCTCGGCGCCCAGCGGCCGGTGATCTACAGCGGTGGCGGCGTGATCATGGGCGGCGCGGCCGAAGCCCTCACCCGGCTGGCAAAGCTGCTGGGCTACCCGGTCACCAACACCCTGATGGGGCTGGGCGCCTTTCCTGGCACCGATCCGCAGTTCATCGGCATGTTGGGCATGCATGGCAGCTATGAGGCCAACATGGCGATGCACCACTGCGACGCGCTGCTGGCGATTGGCGCCCGCTTCGACGACCGGGTCACCAATCACACCGGCAAATTCTGCCCGCAGGCAAAAATCGCCCACATCGACATCGATCCTGCCTCGATCTCCAAGACGATACCGGTCGACGTTCCGATCGTCGGGCCGGTCGAGTCGGTGCTGCGGGAGATGATCACACTCATCGAGGAGAGCACGCAGAAGCCCGATGCCACCGCGCTGAAGGGCTGGTGGGCACAGATCAACGAGTGGCGCAAACGGCATGGCGGCCGCTACCGCACCGACGACACCACCCTGATCAAGCCGCAGACGGTGATCGAGGCGCTCTACCGCGTCACCGACGGCGACGCCTACATCACCTCGGATGTCGGCCAGCATCAGATGTTCGCGGCCCAGTACTACAAGTTCGACAAACCCCACCGCTGGATCAACTCCGGCGGGCTGGGGACGATGGGCTTCGGCTTTCCGGCGGCGATGGGCATCAAGCTCAACTTTCCGGACCAGACCGTCGCCTGCGTGACCGGCGAGGGGAGCATCCAGATGAACATCCAGGAGCTCTCGACCTGCATGCAGTACAACATTCCGGTCAAGATCATCAACCTCAACAACGGCTCGCTCGGCATGGTGCGGCAGTGGCAGGACATGAACTACGAGAGCCGCCACTCCCACTCCTACATGGAGTCGCTGCCCGACTTCATCAAACTGGCGGAGGCCTACGGCCATGTCGGCATTCGCGTCGACCGGCGGGAAGATCTGGAACCGGCGCTCGAACGCTGCTTCGCCATGAAAGACCGGCTGGTCTTCATGGACATCTATGTCGACCCCGAGGAGCATGTCTACCCGATGCATGTGCCGCAGGGCTCGATGCGCGACATGTGGCTGAGCAAGACGGAGCGGACCTGAGATGCGAAGAATCATATCCATTCTGCTGGAAAACGAAGCCGGCGCCCTGTCACGGGTCGTCGGGCTCTTTTCGCAACGCGGCTACAACATCGAAACCCTGACGGTGGCTCCGACCGAAGATCCGACACTGTCGCGGCTGACGCTGACCACCCGCGGCGATGACCGGGTGATCGAGCAGATCACCAAGCAGCTCAACAAGCTGATCGAGGTGGTCAAGCTGGTCGACCTGAGCGAGGGTGAGCACCTCGAACGCGACCTGCTGCTGCTGAAGGTGAAGGCGGTCGGTCCGCAGCGCGAGGAGATCAAGCGCTGCGTCGACATCTTTCGCGGCCAGATCATCGACATCACCAGCACGCTCTATACCGTGCAACTGGTCGGCACCGCACAGAAGATCGACGCCTTCATCGCCGCACTCGGCGAAGCGCAGATTCTCGAAGTGGCACGCACCGGCGTCTCGGGCATCGCCCGTGGCGAGAAGATTCTGGCCCTGTAGCCGGCGGCATGAGCCGCTGCTGCAATTTTCCGTTGACCCCGCAGGGCACAGCGATGCACCCTGCCCCTGAGCATTGACCGAGGATGACCTGATGAAGATCTACTACGACAAAGATGCCGACCTTGCGCTGATTCAAGGCAAAAAGGTGGTGATCATCGGCTACGGCTCGCAGGGCCACGCCCATGCCAACAACCTGAAGGACTCCGGCGTGAAGGTGGTGGTGGCGCTGCGCCCCGGCTCGGCCTCCGCCAGCAAGGCCGAAAAGGCCGGCCTGACCGTGCAGCCGATCGAGCAGGCGGTCGCCGACGCCGATCTGGTGATGCTGCTGGCACCCGATGAGCATCAGGCCGCGCTCTACCGACAGATCGAGCCCAAGCTGCGCAAGGGCGCGGCACTGGCCTTCGCCCACGGCTTCAACATCCACTACCGGCAGATCGAGCCGCGCGCCGACCTCGACGTGATCATGGTCGCCCCCAAGGGGCCCGGCCATCTGGTCCGCTCCACCTACACCCAGGGCGGCGGCGTGCCCAGCCTGATCGCGATCCATCAGGATGCCACCGGTCAGGCACGCAATCTGGCGCTCTCCTACGCCTCGGCCAATGGCGGCGGACGGGCCGGCATCATCGAGACCAGCTTCCGCGAAGAGACCGAGACCGACCTGTTCGGCGAGCAGGCCGTGCTCTGTGGTGGCGCCAGCGCACTGGTGCAGGCGGGCTTCGAGACGCTGGTCGAGGCCGGCTATGCCCCCGAGATGGCCTATTTCGAATGCCTGCACGAGCTCAAGCTGATCGTCGACCTGATGTATGAGGGCGGCATCGCCAACATGCGCTACTCGATCTCCAACACCGCCGAGTATGGTGACCTGACCCGCGGGCCACGCATCATCACCGACGAGACCAAGCGGGAGATGAAAAAGATTCTCACCGAGGTGCAGAACGGCGAGTTCGCCCGCGAGTTCATCCTGGAAAATCAGGCCGGTGCCGCCACCCTGAAGGCCAAGCGTCGCCTGGGCGAGAACCACCCGATCGAAGAGGTGGGTGCCCGGCTGCGCTCGATGATGCCGTGGATTCAGGCCAACCGCCTGGTCAACAAAGAGCACAACTGAGTGCCGACCATGAAGGCAGGGGCCGCAATGCCTCTGCCTTCATTGTTTCCGCCCGCAACCCCGGGCGCTGCAAAACCAGCCCCCGGCTGGTGTAGCATGGCCCCGACCGGCAACAGGCAGTGCGATGGATGCCGCAGCGACAGGCCCGATACATGAATGAAGAGCACCCCACCGCTGAAGAACGTCCGAACCCATCCCTCCCCACCGATGGCATCGAACGGCTGCTGCCGGTCGATGAACACATCGAAGAGGAGCTGGCCGCCAGCGGCCATCGGGTGCGGCGGCGCGGCATCTTCCTGCTGCCCAACCTGCTCACCACCGGTGCGCTGTTCGCCGGCTTCTACTCGATCATCAGCGCCATCAATGGCCAGTTCGAAGCGGCTGCCATCGCCATCTTCTTTGCGATGGTGCTCGATGGGCTCGATGGCCGGGTGGCCCGCGCCGTCCATGCCCAGAGTGCCTTCGGTGCCGAATATGACAGCCTGTGCGACATGGTCTCGTTCGGGGTTGCACCGGCACTGCTGGCCTTCACCTGGGGCGTGTCGCAACTGGGCAAGGTCGGGCTGGCCGCCGCCTTCATCTACAGCGCCTGTGCGGCACTGCGACTGGCCCGCTTCAACACCCAGATCGCGGTGGCCGACAAGCGCTACTTCACTGGTCTGGCCAGTCCGGCGGCGGCGGCCCTGCTCAGCGCCTGGGTCTGGAGCGGGTACGAGCTCTTTCCCGCTGCGGCGCAGGTGCCCCGCGCGCTCGCCTGGCTGACTGCCCTGCTCACCTTCATGACCGGTCTGGCGATGGTGCTGCGCGTGCGCTATCACTCGTTCAAACAGTTCGACCTTGGCGGGCGCGTCCCCTTCGTGCTGCTGCTGGTCGTGGTGCTCGCGTTCTTCGTGATCGCGCTCTACCCGGCACGCATGCTGCTGCTCGGCTTTGCACTCTATGCCCTCTCCGGCCCGTTGATCACCCTGTGGCGCCGCCGCAAGCAGCAGATGTCCGACAGCTAGACGAAACCCGCCCCGGCCCTGTGCAGGAGTTCGAGCATGCTGATCAAGAAGCGCCCCGACCTTGCGGAACATCAGGTCACCGACGAAACCCTCTACCACGCCCGGCGTGACTTTCTCGCCCGCTGCGGCCACCTGACCGGCCTGAGCCTGTTCGGCGGTCTGCTCGGCTGCGGCGACGAGGCCAGCTCCGCGACGCAGACGCCGCAGTGGCTGAGTGATCAGCTCGCTCAGGCGCAGCCGCCACAGCCCGCCTTCACCACCGATGAGACGCGCACGCCCTTCGAGGATGTGACCCGCTACAACAACTTCTACGAATTCGGCAGCGACAAGGGCGATCCGGCCCGCCACAGCGACCGCTTCAAACCGCACCCCTGGTCAGTGGTCGTCGAGGGGGCCTGCCAGAAACCCGGCCGCTATGCACTCGAAGATCTGGTGAAGCCGCATCGGCTCGAAGAGCGCATCTACCGGCTGCGCTGCGTCGAGGCCTGGTCGATGGTGGTGCCCTGGGTCGGACTGCCGCTGGCGTCCCTGCTGCGCCGCTTCGAACCCGACTCCCGCGCCCGCTTCGTCCGCTTCGAGACGCTGTTCGACCCGCAGCAGATGCCGGGACAGGCCGCCACCTTCGCCGCCATCGACTATCCCTACGTCGAAGGGCTGCGCATCGACGAGGCGATGCATCCGCTCGCCTTCATCGCCGTCGGCCTCTATGGCAAGCCGCTGCCGGCACAGAACGGCGCGCCACTGCGGCTGGTGGTGCCGTGGAAGTATGGCTTCAAGAGCATCAAGTCGATCGTGCGCATCGAATTCGTCGAGACCCAACCACTGACCACCTGGGAGAGGTCGGCACCCAGCGAATATGGCTTTTATGCCAACGTCAATCCGGCGGTGGACCATCCGCGCTGGAGCCAGAAGAGCGAGCGCCGTCTGCCCGGATCGCTGTTCTCACCCCGCGTCATTCCGACCCGCCCGTTCAACGGCTATGAAGAGGTCGCCTCGCTCTACAGCGGCATGGACCTGCGCCGGCTCTTCTGAGCATGGCCATCGTCGGCAAGCCGCTGCCAGCCTGGATCGATCCGCTGCTGTGGGCCGTGGTACCGCTGCCGCTGCTGTGGGCCAGCAGCCGGCTGCTGCTCGGCTGGGGCGTCGATCCGGGTGAACGGCTGGTCCACTTTCTCGGTCTGTGGAGCCTGCACTGGCTGATCCTGACACTGGCGATCACCCCGGCCACCTGGCTGCTGCACTGGCCACACCTGGTTCGCCTGCGCCGGACGCTGGGCCTGGCCTGCCTGATCTACGCCTCGCTGCATCTGCTGGCCTATGGCTGGTTTCTGCTCGGCTGGCAGTTTGCGACCCTGGGTGATGACCTGCTCAAGCGGCCCTACATCGTCGTCGGCTTCACCGCCTGGCTGCTGCTGTTGCCGCTGGGCGCCACCTCGACCCGCGCGATGCAGCGACGGCTGGGACGCCGCTGGAAAACGCTCCATCGGCTGATCTACCTGATCGCCCTGCTGGCGCTGCTGCACCTCGGCTGGCAGGTCAAGGCGGACTGGAGCGACTTCGCGCTCTACACGCTGCTGCTCGGCGGCCTGCTGGGCGCGCGCCTGCTGCGCTGGCTGCGACCACCTTCGGCCCGCTGAGCCGCCCGCGCTGCGCCCCACCCGCTGCACATGGTAAGATCGCCGGTTTCACGATCAGCGCGGAATGAACCGGAGGAGACAAAATGCTGCGAGTCATCGAGGAAGCATTCACGTTTGATGATGTGCTGCTGCTGCCGGCCCACTCGCAGGTGCTGCCGCGCGATGTCTCGCTCGCCACCCGGCTGACCCGCCGGCTCAACCTCAGCATCCCGATCGTCTCGGCAGCGATGGACACCGTCACCGGCGGCCGCCTGGCCATCGCCATCGCCCAGGAGGGTGGCATCGGCATCATCCACAAGAACTTCTCGATCGAGGAGCAGGCCCGCGAAGTGCGGATGGTCAAGAAGTACGAAAGCGGCGTGATCAAGGATCCGATCACCATCACCGCCCACACCTCGATCGGCGACCTGATCGAGCTGACCAAGATCCACAACATCTCCGGCATGCCGGTGCTCGACCACAGCGGCGACCTGGTCGGCATCGTCACCGCCCGCGACCTGCGCTTCGAGACCCACCACGACGCACCGGTCTCCAGCATCATGACCCCCAGGGAGAAGCTGGTGACGGTCAAGGAGGGGGCCAGTGCCGACGAGATTCGCGACCTGCTCCATCGGCACCGCATCGAGAAAATTCTGGTGGTCAACGATGCGTTCGAGCTGCGCGGCATGGTGACGGTCAAGGACATCTACAAGGCGCAGCTCTTCCCCAACGCCTGCAAGGATGAGTTGAGCCGGCTGCGGGTCGGCGCCGCGGTCGGCACCGGCCCCGACACCGATGAACGGGTGCGGGCGCTGGTGGCCGAAGGGGTCGACGTCGTCGTGGTCGACACCGCCCATGGTCACCACCAAGGGGTGATCGACATGGTGGCCCGCATCAAGGGGCTCTATCCCGACCTGCAGGTGATCGGCGGCAACATCGCCACCGCCGCGGCCGCCGCCGCACTGGCCGAGGCCGGCGCCGACGCGGTCAAGGTCGGCATCGGTCCCGGCTCGATCTGCACCACCCGCATCGTCACCGGTGTCGGCGTGCCGCAGCTCACCGCCATCGCCAATGTCGTCGAGCAGTTGAAGGGCAGCGGCATTCCGGTGATCGCCGATGGCGGCATCCGCTTCTCTGGCGACGTCGCCAAGGCGATCGCCGCCGGCGCCAGCTCGGTGATGATCGGCAGCATGCTGGCCGGCACCGAAGAGGCGCCGGGCGAGGTGGAGCTCTATCAGGGCCGCAGCTACAAATCCTACCGTGGCATGGGTTCGCTGGGGGCGATGGCGCAGCGCCAGGGCTCCAGCGACCGCTACTTTCAGGACTTCGACGGCGCCGTCGACAAACTGGTCCCCGAAGGCATCGAGGGCCGTGCCCCCTACAAGGGGCCGCTGGCCCGGGTGGTGGTGCAACTGGTCGGCGGCCTGCGCTCGGCGATGGGCTACACCGGCTGCGGCACCATCGACGAGATGCGCAACCGGCCGCAGTTCGTGCGCATCACCAATGCCGGGGTCAGCGAGAGCCATGTGCACGATGTCTCCATCACCAAGGAAGCACCCAACTACCAGATCAGTTGATCCAGCGCCGTCGGGCAGCCCCCCTGCCCTGCCGACGCACCGATCGAACCCCAACCCAAGGCGGCCGCGCGCCGCAGGTGAGCCGATGTCCGCCGATATCCACGCCGACCGCATCCTGATCCTCGACTTCGGCTCGCAGTACACGCAGCTGATCGCCCGGCGCGTGCGCGAGCTTGGCGTCTATAGCGAGATTCACCCCTGGGACATGGACGCCGCGGCGCTGCGGGCCTTCGCTCCCAAAGGCATCATCCTGTCCGGCGGCCCGGAGTCGGTCACCGAGGCCGGTTCGCCGCGCGCGGCCGATGTGGTCTGGTCACTCGGCGTGCCGGTGCTCGGCATCTGCTACGGCATGCAGACCATGGCGGTGCAGCTCGGCGGCGCGGTGCAGCCGGGCGAGGTCAAGGAATTCGGCTACGCCGAGATCCGCGCCCACGGCCACTCGCGGCTGCTGGACGGCATCGAGGACCGCGTCAACGCCGCGGGCCACGGCCTGCTCGATGTGTGGATGAGCCACGGCGACCGCGTCAGCGCGCTGCCCGCGGGCTTCAAGCGCATCGCCTCCACCGCCGACGTGCCGCTCGCCGGCATGGCGGATGAAGCGCGCGGCTATTACGCCTTCCAGTTTCATCCCGAGGTCACCCATACCCCCCAGGGCAAGCGCATCTACGCGCGCTTCGTGCACGACATCTGCGGCTGCGGCAGCGCCTGGACGCCCGGCAACATCATCGAGGACGCCATCGCCGCCGTGCGCCGGCAGGTCGGCGCCGGCCGGGTGCTGCTGGGCCTGTCGGGCGGGGTCGATTCGTCCGTCGTCGCGGCGCTGCTGCACAAGGCCATCGGCGACCAGCTCACCTGCGTGTTCGTCGACAATGGCCTGCTGCGCCACCACGAAGGCGACCAGGTGATGCAAGTGTTCGCGCGCAACCTCGGCGTGCGGGTGATTCGTGTGAATGCCGAAGCGCGGTTTCTCGATGCGCTGAACGGCATCGCCGACCCCGAGGCCAAGCGCAAGATCATCGGCCGGCTGTTCATCGAGGTGTTCGACGAGCAGGCCGCGCACATCGAGGGCGTCGACTTCCTCGCCCAGGGCACCATCTACCCGGACGTGATCGAGTCGGCCGGCGGCAAGACCGGCAAGGCGCAGGTCATCAAGAGCCACCACAACGTCGGCGGCCTGCCCGAGCACATGCAACTCACACTGGTCGAGCCGCTGCGCGAGCTGTTCAAGGACGAGGTGCGCGCCATCGGCCTGGAACTCGGCCTGCCGGCCGAGATGGTGCAGCGCCACCCCTTCCCGGGGCCGGGCCTGGGCGTGCGCATCCTCGGCGAGGTCACCAAGGCCGCCGCCGACACCCTGCGCCTGGCCGACCACATCTTCATCGAGGAACTGCGCCGCGCCGGCTGGTACGAGCGCACCAGCCAGGCCTTTGCCGTCTTCCTGCCGGTGAAGAGCGTCGGCGTCACCGGCGACGGCCGCCGCCACGAACCCGTGGTGGCGCTGCGCGCGGTCGAGACCGTCGACTTCATGACCGCCCGCTGGGCGCACCTGCCCTACGAACTGCTGGACTTGTGCTCGCGGCGCATCATCAACGAAGTGCCGGGCCTCTCCCGCGTGGTGTACGACGTCTCCGGCAAGCCGCCGGCGACGATCGAGTGGGAGTGAGAAAACCCAGGCGCTTTGCATCAGGGATGGGGCATGGCCGAATTGCTCGACGAAATCCACCCCGGCGAAATCCTGCTGGAGGAGTTCATGAAGCCGATGGGCATCACCGCGCGCCAGCTCGCGGCCGACATCGACGTCTCCCCCAGCCGCATCAGCGAGTTGGTCAACGGTCGCCGCCCCATCACCGCAGACACCGCGCTGCGCCTGGGCCTCTATTTCGGCATGGACGCGCGGTTCTGGATGCACCTGCAGACGGAATACGACATGCGCGTCGCCACGCGCGAGCTGAAGGACAAGATCGCGCCGCGGATTCGGGTGCATGAGCACGATGTAGCTTGAGGTAGGCCGTCGATCTGGCCGGTGACCGGCTCGATCCTGGCTCGCGCAGCATCAGCGTCCGGCCGCTCCCGCGTGGTCTACGACTTCTCCGGCAAGCCGCCGGCTACGCTTGATCCGATGACTGCATTTTTATATTATTGCAGTCATCGCAAGCAGGTGAGAGGTCTTGAATCATGGCAATTCTGACCGTAAGGAATGTGCCTGATGAGGTGCATCGCGCGTTGCGGGTGCGGGCGGCCCAGCACGGGCGCAGCACGGAAGCGGAGGTGCGCGAGATTCTGGCGGCCGCGGTCAAGCCGGAAAAGCGCGCGCGGGTGGGGGACGCCCTGGCCGCCATCGGCCGCAAGGTCGGCCTGACCGATGACGATTTTGCCGTCTTCGAGACGGTGCGCGACAGGACGCCGGCCAAACCGCCGAGCTTCGACTGAATGATCGTCCTGGATACCAACGTCATCTCCGAGGCAATGAAGCCAGCACCGGACGCGGCCGTGAGGGCCTGGCTGAACGACCAGGTGGCGGAAACCCTGTATCTGTCGAGCGTCACGCTGGCCGAATTGCTGTTTGGCATCCGCGCGCTGCCGGCGGGCAAGCGCAAGAACATGCTCGGCCGCACGCTGAACGAACTGCTGGCGCTGTTCCAGGATCGGGTACTTCCGTTCGACACGGATGCAGCGCGCCACTACGCCGACTTGGCCGTGACGGCCCAGAACGGCGGGCGCGGCTTCCCGACACCGGACGGCTACATCGCGGCCATTGCCGCATCGCGGGGCTTCATCGTGGCATCACGCGACACTTCGCCCTATGAAGCAGCCGGTGTGGCGGTCCTCAACCCTTGGAAGGGTGCATAGGCCAGGGATGCCACACAGGGGCCGAGAACCGAGTCGCCGAAGGCCGGGCCTCATCTAGGGGAGACACCGAATGGCCGGTGGGACGGAATCCATATGCCAGTCACGATGCGTGAGCTGAGAGACAGGATCGCTCCGCATCTTCGCCCGGCCGCTCCCGCGTGGTCTACGACGTCTCCGCAAGCCACCGGCGACGATCGAGTGGGAGTGATTTCGGGGGTCTCGCGGACCGCCTGGACCGATCAAAGTCCCTGCAATGGTTTGAATGACGAGGGCGCTTGCCTCGGAAACCAAGGGTCGCCAGCAACAGCATCCCGGCGCTCAGTCAAGGCGCGGAAGTTGTCGATTGACAACCTTCGCCGACCATTCCCATACTGGAGGCCGGTGATGACTCGCCCCTCTCACCCCAAGAAAGAGGTCGAGGAAGCGCTCCGCCACGCCGAAGGGCAAGGCTGGCGCGTGGAAGTCGGCGGCAGCCACGCCTGGGGGCGGATTTACTGCCCCTATAACAATGTGGAGTGTCGCTGCGGAGAATTCTGCATCACCAGCGTATGGAGCACGCCGAAGAACCCTGGTAGCCACGCGCGCGCCCTGCGGCGCGTCGTGGACAACTGCACCAGGCACCGCGAGCAGCGGCAAGCTGCCGACGAGGCCGAGGAGTAGCACGATGGAATACACCTTCACCCTGAAGTACCAGCTTGCTGGCGATGATCGTGACCCGGGCGCGCTGGTCGAGCGTCTGGGCGAGGCCGGTTGCGACGATGCTCTGGTCGGCATCGGACAGCCGGGGCGCCTGGCGCTGGAGTTCACCCGCGAGGCGGTCGATGCCGATGCCGCAGTGCGCAGTGCGCTTGCCGACGTGCGCCGCGCCGTGCCCTCGGCCCTACTGATCGAGGCGGCGCCCGATCTGGTCGGCCTGACCGACGTGGCCGAGCTCATCGGCGTATCGCGGCAGAACATGCGCAAGCTGATGCTGGCGCATCCCGGCAGCTTTCCCGCGCCGGTGCACGAGGGCAGTGCGTCGATCTGGCATCTGGCGGACGTGCTGACCTGGTTGCAGACCAAGGGCACCTACTCGCTGGCCCACGACATCCTGGAGGTGGCGCGCGTGGCCTTGCAGGTCAACGTGGCGAAGGAAGGTCGGCGGTTGGCGCGCTCTGATTCCAAAGAGCTGGAAGCACTGGTTGGTTGAACGCCGCTGCCAGTCTCATTCTTGACGCGACGTGTTAAAAAGGTGGGGCGAGCTTGAGGCGCGCGCCGTGACCCACGTCGAGATCGTGGACTATCACCAGGAGCGGGACATGGCGGAATTGCTCGACGAAATCCACCCCGGCGAAATCCTGCTGGAAGAATTCATGAAGCCGATGGGCATCACCGCGCGCGAGCTCGCGGCCGACATCGACGTCTCCCCCAGCCGCATCAGCGAACTGGTCAACGGTCGCCGCCCCATCACCGCCGACACCGCATTGCGCCTGGGCCTTTATTCCGGCATGGACGCGCGGTTCTGGAGGAACCTGCAAACGGAATACGACATGCGCGTCGCGACGCGCGAGTTGTAAAGACAAGATCGGGCCGCGGATTCGGGTGCATGAGCACGATTCGGCGGAGGGGTATTGCCGTGGCTGACGGACTTGGCGTATGACCCGCTCTATCACTAGCCTTAAATGGCCGATGCGAGGCATCCGATCTGACATGTGCCTGATACAACGCCATCCGGATTTCAGGTGGTATCGCGAGGCACAGCGCGACGTCCCAATTTCAACTGCGCTTGGATAGCGTTGATCACTTGCTTTGCAATCGTAGAGTTTGACTTGCCATCACGGTTATCCAACACGTTGAGCAGATCAGCGAATTGATCTATCCAATATTGCTCGAACATGGCGTAATCGTTGGGCATAATGCCCTCTTGAAGTATGAATACGGCTACATCGCACCCTTGGCGCCAGGCATCTCGGATCCAGTCGTAGACCGCTCCGGGTTCCTTCTCCAGAGCTGCTGTGATGTGCTGCTTGAAGCGGTAGCTAACCTTTTCATCAGTCAGTCCGACGTAGCGTGGTACCCCGTTTCCAGTAGAGTACAAGCAATATATATAAGCGCTCATACGGGATTCTGCCCCTTGAAAAAATTTTGGCGAAGTGGGTTTACAGCCGCAGAAATGGATGTATTCTAGGCCATATCGGAGGTTCGCGTGGTGGCTGAAATGGCTGCCTGGAAACTGGCGGATCTAATTCCTGGCAAGTTTGCCGTGGGCCTCCTAGGTGAAGTCAACTAGGAGCAAAGCCATGCGGCACGACACTGGCACATACTTATTTTTTCCTGGGGCATTCGCCCCCGTCCTCTCCATCGACGCGCTGACCGCTCAGCCTGACGCTGACGGGTTCAACCGATTCGACATCGCCGACGAGGACGCCCTCACCCCTGAAGAACAACTCGCGCAGGCCGAAGGCTTCGCTGCGGTCGACGCTTTCGTCAACGCGCTGCCCGAGCGCGATCAACTGATCGTCAAGCGTCTGTTCTGGCTCGGCCACACACAGACCCAGATCGCCACCGACCTCGGCGTCAGCAAGATGGCTATCAGCAAGGCCATGGCACGTATCTGCCTTCGGGGGCGCTCGATGCTTGCGCCCCACGAACACGTCTTGTTCATGACCTGAGCAGGGGTATGCAGCCGCCGGGGCCCAGCTGCAAAAACAAAGGGCCTCATTCCCAGGTGGCGCAAATCGCTGCCGAAATCATGGAGAGTGAAAAATGGCTACCGAATCGATCCCCGCCATTGACCGTCAAAAGACTTACGTTGACGCGCTGACAAGGGAGAACTTCAAGTTCGGTCTGACAGTAGGCACCGCGTTCGTCCGCGGCATTCGCGACATCGGTTACAAGCACACGGGCACCGCGCTCGACGAGTTGATCGACAACTCCTACGAGGCGGGTGCCTCCAACATCCACATCGTGCTGTACGACGATGGCAGCGGGCGCAAGAACAACTGCACCCAGATCGCCGTCATCGACGATGGCGGTGGCATGATCCCTGAGATGATCCGGGTGGCCATGCTGTGGGGCGGCACCGACCGCGAGAACAGTCGCACCGGCATCGGCCGGTTTGGATATGGCCTGCCAAGCGCATCGGTCAGCCAGGGCCGGCGGTTCGAGGTGTACTCGGTACCGGAAGGCGGCACGCTGCACATGTGCGCCATCGACCTCGGCGACATCGAGGGCGGCAAATACACTAACGCCGAAGGCGAGATCATCGTGCCCGAAGCGAAGCCAGCGGTCTTCCCCCGCTTCGTGCAGGAGTACATCAAGCAACATCTCCCGGGCGGCAAGTTTACCAAGGGCACGGTCGTGGTGATCGACAAACTGGACAAACTGACCTGGAAGGCGATCAACCCGTTGGCTGATAACCTGATGGAGCACTTCGGGGTCGTCTATCACAAGCTCCGCTCGCAGTTTGAACTGTACGTGAACGGCAAGCGCGTCGAACCGATCGATCCGCTTTTCCTGACGCCCGGCTACCGCTGGTACGACCTCGATGCCGATCGGGCCAAGGCGCTCGATCCGCTGCACATCGACGTCAAGCACAAGGAGACCCGCGCTGTGATCGGGCGCATTGTGGTGCGATTCTCCTATATGCCTCCGACCTTCGGCTCGATCGACAAGTCCAAGGATGCGTCGGGCAAGAACCAGAACCCGCGCTTCCATATCCTCAAGGAGTACAACGGCTTCATTATCGCCCGCATGGGACGCATCATCGAGGTGGTGCGGCACTACGGAACGACGACCTTCGTCAACAACGATCGCTACATCAAGATCGAGGTCGACTTCGATGCCAGCTTGGACGAAGAATTCAACGTGCCGACCTCCAAGCAGCGCGTTGACGTGTCCGAGCGGATCTGGGAGATCCTGAAGGAGCACGGTGTCGAGAAAGCGCTCGAGCAACTGCGCCGAAAATTCAAGGAGGAAAAGGCAGCGGTTGCCGGGGAGCAAGACAAGGACGAGTCCGGCAAGCGCGCGTCCGAGCAAGCGATGGAGGAGGTCGCCAAGCTCGGCAAGGTCGTGCCGCTTCCAGTGGCCGAGCAGCAGGCTCAACAGGGCCGCAAGCGGCTCGTGCAGGAGGCCGAGAAGCGAGCGGTCGAGACCGGCACGACGACCGAGCAGGCCCAGCGCGAGATCGAAGCCGAACTGGCCGGCAAGCCGTACAAGGTGGCCAAGCGTTCGATCCCGGGCGGCGCCTTCTTCGAGGTCGAACAGATCGGCGGTACTAAGGTGCTGTGGCTCAACACCGCATCGCGCTTCTTTCAGGAGATGCACTCGGGCCCCGCCAGTACGCCAGCGGTGCGAGCGGCACTGGAAATCCTGTTGTTCTCGATCGGCGACCGTGCCATGGAAGGGCGGGATGAGGTGAAGGCGTTCTACGCCTACGAGATCCCGGAGTGGTCCCGTAAGCTGGAGTACGCGCTGGCTCATCTGGCGCAGAGCCTGACAGGCCAGCAGGACGAGCCTGAGTCCGCGGAAGCGTCTGCCTAAAAGGCATAATGTGATGCTATCTAGGAAGCTGGGCCTGCAGGCCCAGCTTCTGATTCCGGCGAACAGGCGACACCACATGAAAGAGGACGTTAGCGAAGAAGACACATCCGTTGCGACGGATCTGCGAACGATCACGCCGAATCTGCCCAGGCACGTGCTCGTCAAACTGGGTGCGTTTATCGAGGTAAAGCGGGATCAAGAACCTCAGCAACTAGGTGCGGCACTGCGGCGCCTCCATACGCTCTGGCACGACGAGGTATGGAGTTTGGAACTGCGCGCTGTGGGTTTGCTGCTCGCTGACCTGCTCGATCAAGGTTGGGAGATCAGCGCCGACGATAATGCCATTCATCTCCAGCCACCAGGGTTGCGCTTGGTCGGGGAAACCCCCGAACAGGCCAAAGAGCGGCTACGGCGCGCACTGCAGACGGGTCGTGATCGCCAACTTGGGGATCCAGCAGTTCAAAAATTCCTCGGGCGAATGCATCGAGTCGTCCCTCGCCAGACGATCCGTAGTTCGATTGCTGACGTTATCGACGACGGAATGCAGCTTGCGTCAGCTTTGCGACCGTTTGCCGGACTACCTCCGACAGAGGCGGCAGACCGGCTTAGAACGGTGATTGACCCCGTGATCGAGGTTTGTGATGAAAACGCAAAGTGCTCGGTTACTGGCCTGCGACTGATCGACATCTGGCGCTATTTCCGGCACACGTGGTCACTGGAATACCGGTCGACACCGGGACGTCAGATGGCCATTCTGATCCGCAACTCGGCACGCCCCAAGCGGCCAGTCATCGGCATTGCAATGCTCACAAGCCCTGTGGTACGCATGCGCGTGCGCGATGACTGGATCGGCTGGAATCCGGAACCTTTGATCGAGAAACTACGGTCGGGTGCTTGGGATTGCGAGATCGCGCTAAGGGCCTTGGTGTCGCGCCTGGAGCGCAGCATTAACGAAATCCGCTGGGACGACATGCTCAGCCCAGACGAATTAGCCTTCCCAGCGGAGCGCACTATCTTGCGGTTGGAGCAGCGCTGTGCTGGCGCCGCCATCGCGCGTATCAAGCAATTGGAAGCAGCGTATGGCGAGGCTGAAGAAGCTAACGAGGCCATTCGCTCGCAGCGTAACCTCTCCAAAATCGCCCCCGAACGGATGGACTGGCTGGCGGCGTCTGAAGACCCTCTTTTCGTGCGCAAGCGAGCGGAGACCTTGGCGCTGTTACTCGATGCAAAACGCACTTTTCAGGCGCTCGACTGGACCAAGGGCGGGCGCGCACTACTGGACACCCTATTGCAGCATCCCAATGGCCTGCGCTCGATAAGGACGGTGATACTGGAAGTGCGCAAGGCTGGCCTTTCCAGCCAGGTAGCCGATGTGAGTGTCTGCGGTGCTGTGGCGCCTTATAACAATTTGCTGGGCGGTAAACTCGTTGCCCTGCTGATGGCATCCGAAGAGGTGCGTGACGCTTACCGCAACCGCTACGCCGGCCAAGTCAGTATCATCAGTTCGCAGATGGCTGGCCGCGCCGTCTATCGGCCGGCTGAACTCAAGATTCTGACAACGACCAGCCTCTACGGGAATGGCAGCAGCCAGTACAACCGACTCCGACTACGCACGAGCGAATTCCCCGTACTTGACCATGACATCGAGTGGCACGAATTAGCCAAAACTGCTGGCTATGGGACCGTTCACCTTGGTACGACCACTGTGCGGGTGCTGCGGGAAGTCAGTGAACGAATGTATCGAGCACGCCGCATCAATCACCGTTTTGGCGAAGGTGCAAGTCCACGACTACGGCAGATCCGAGAGGCAGTCGAGGCGCTGGGCATTAATGCGTCAACGGTCCTGCACCATGCAACGCCTAGAGTCTTCTACGGATGCGAGTTACATCCTGGCGCAATCAATGAACTTGTTGGTCTCTACCCAGCTACCGAAAATCGTGGGCATTCGGTCAAGGTGATTGCCAGCTTGTGGCGACAACGTTGGCTCTCTAAGCGAATTCAAAACGATGCTGTGCTTGGTAGTGTGTCGCAGGATAACGCACGGGCGTTTGTGGACTTCTTCAATGAGAACGCCAGGCACATTAACCCCGTTGACGCCGATGAAGCACGGGGTGAGTTTTCCGCAAGCAGCGGAATCTGAACTGGTTCAACTTGACCACCTTCGCTGGTGCAGTTTTGCCGAGTCGTACCATTGCATGGTACTTGATGAAACGGCACCACCCTTCCGATTCTTTGCTGACCGTCGGCCCTGCCCATGCGCAATGCAATCAAGCACCAGCCCGCTTTTCGCACCCAGGGCGAACCGGCAAACGGCCGATCTCGGGGCCAACCGCAGGTTCGGCCACGCGAATACCGTAGGCAGCCTGCAAATTCAGCCAGAACTGCGGGCTGGTGCCGAACCAGTGGCCGAGTCGCAGGGCGGTGTCGCCGGTGATCGACCGCTTGCCGCGGATGATCTGCGACAGGCGATTGGCCGGCACCGCGATCTGCCGGGCCAGTTCGGTCGGGGTGATGTTTAGTTCCGCCAATTTGTCGGCAAGCACTTCGCCGGGATGGATAGGGGGGCGCATGGCGGTCTCCTGGGCAGTGGTAGTTCACGATCTCGACGGCTGATCGACTGAGCGTACCGCAATGTGCTTGCCACCGTCGCTATCATTGCTATCATCGGTAACCCGTTCGCAACAGGAGACCGCCATGGCCAATCTGATCGTGCGCAATGTCGATGACGCCATCGCCAACGCGCTGAAGGTCCGCGCCAGCCGGCACGGCATCAGCGCCGAGGCCGAGCACCGGCGCATCCTGGAACAGGCGCTGCTGCGCCCGCGCAAGAAATCCTTCCTCGAAGTGTTGCGCCAGATGCCCGATGTGGGCCGCGACGAGGACTTCGCCCGGCACGAGGAGCGGCCGGCGGCGGACGTATTCGACTGATGTATCTGCTCGACACCAACGTCGTCAGCGAGTTGCGCAAGGGCCCGCGCGCCAATGCCGGCGTCATGCGCTTCATCGAGCGCATCGCCGGCGAGGACGCCCCGGTCTACATCAGCGTCATCACGCTGGGCGAGTTGCGTCGCGGCGTCGAACTGATCCGCCATCGCGGCGATCTGCCGCAGGCAGAGGCGCTGGAAACCTGGTTGCAGGGCCTGCTCGACGACTACGCCGACCAGATTCTGGAGTTCGGCGCCGACGAGGCCCAGGTGTGGGGCCGGTTGCGGGTGCCCCAGCCCGAGAACGCGCTCGACAAGCAGATCGCGGCCACCGCGCTTACCTGCGGGCTGACGCTGGTGACGCGCAACCTGCGCGACTTCGCCGCCACCGGCGCGCCGTTGCACAACCCATTCGAATAGATGGCCGCCGCCGACCTGTCCGCTCCTGCCGCGGCTGACCTGGCGCGCTGTGAGGAACGGATGAGGAATTGAGTGAAATTACGTCAGTTATCTGCCCAGCGTAATTTTCGAAACATTCGCATAATCCCGGCATGAGCCCCGTCACCAGCCCCTATGCCCCAGGCGCCGACGCGCCGTCGCCGGAACTCGCCCGCCGCGCTCGATCTGCTGGTGCGGGAAACCCAGGGCTATCCCTACTTTCTGCAGGAGTGGGGCAAGCATGTCTGGGACATCGCGCCGGCCTCGCCGATACGTACAGATGATGTGCAACAGGCAACGCGGGAAGTGATCGCGGCGCTCGACGAGAGCTTTTTCCGCGTCCGCTTCGATCGCCTGACGCCGAGCGAGAAGCGCTACCTGCGCGCCATGGCGGAGCTGGGCCCCGGCCCGCACCGCTCCGGCGACATTGCCCAGGTGCTGCACAAGAAAGTGACGTCACTTGCGCCGATCCGCAACCAGCTGATCGCCAAGGGCATGATCTGGAGCCCGAGCCACGGCGACACCGCCTTCACCGTGCCGATGTTCGATGCCTTCATGAGGCGGATCATGCCGGGTGATGAGTGGCGGAGTGAGTGATGCCCCTGTGCTCGCGGGGTACGAAGGCCCGGCCAAAGATGGCGCGAATCAGCAGATGGCCGTGAGCATGACCGGTTCGGCCATGTCGCCCGGATGGTGCTTCTGACCTTCAAGCCACAGGCCGGTCGGCCCGTTCGCGGTACGCACCTGCCCTGTGAGCGGCTCGCGCCACATCATCAACGAAGTGCCGGGTCTCTCCCGCGTGGTCGATTCCCGCCGCAACACCGCCTTTCATGGCATCGCGATGCGCCCGTCGGGGATCGGTGCGCGATCGAGCGAAACCAGTTTCAGTTGCTTGCCGTAGCGCAGCAGCCCGCCGAGGCGCTGTTGCTCCACCTGCTGCAGCGGGCGCGTGTAGGCACTCGATTCGGCGCCGACTGCGGCCACGGCCTCCTTGGCCACCTTGAGCAGGGCGTTCTGCACGGCCGTGAGATCGGGATTGCGCGTCACCACCAGATCGGCGCGCTGCTCACCGTTGGCGGTGCGGGCCACCGCCTCGTACACCTCGCCGGTCTGGCCCGCCACGGTTTCCTTCCGCCCAAGCGGGCGCATGCTGACGTCGGTCGGCACGTCGGCAGTGGCGTTGCCCAGCACACCGGCGAGAAAGGTCTCCGCGCCAACGGCCTTGATCTGGCGTGACATCTTGTCGACGTCGATGACCTGCCCCTGCGCCACGGCATAGAGGCGGCCATCGAGCATCAACTGGTAGTTCCGCGAGTCCGTGCCAATGCGGAAGTTGGCGGCATCGCGGTACTCCACGCGCAGTTGCTCGCCGCCCGCCATGGCGTAGACGGCAGTGATGTCGGCAGCGGCGGGCAGGGCAAGCGCCGCGGCAACGGCAAGCAGCATCGAGCGAAACATTGGCTTTATCTCCTCTGTGAAGCAACCGGTTACATTCTGACACGCACCCGGTAGGTGAGCGTTTGACCGCCGCCGGGCGGTATCGTCACCCGCCACCGTGCGCCATGCGCGCCAAATTTCTGGTGCGGCTGAGAGTCATCCACGATTTCCCAGTCGCCGGGCAGCGGCTCATCCACCGTGATCACCACCGGTACCTTGCGCGCATTCTTGAAGTCGAGCCGCCAGGCGCTCTCGAAGCGCGGCCGCTCGCCCTTGTCGACCGTCAGCACCTTGAAGTCGGTCTGCGTGCGCCGGGCGGTGACGTCGAAGGCGTCGCCGAGCTTGATTTTCGCCGTCTCGTTCTCGGGCGTGTGGTCGATGCGGTCCTCGCCGATGAACTGCACGCCGCCGGCCGAGTCGCGCTGGTAGACGCGCACCACGCCGGCCGGCAGCGGCAGGCCGAGCCCGGCCGCCTTGCGGTTGTCGACGTGCAGCAGCACGGCCACCTTGTGCGGGGTGTCGACCTCGCCCAGCCGCGTGCCGTAGTAGTACTCGGCACCGTCGAGGTGATATTCCTTCTGCACCTGCACGGCGGGCGCCGCGAGCAGTGCCACCTGCTTGGTCTGCTGGTCGGCCAGCGTGGTCGGCCGGCCGAGCGTGTAGAGGTGGTAGTCGAGCAGCGATTCCTCGCGCAGGGCGCCGGCGTCGGACTTGGCCATCATCGTCTCGGCCACCCTGCCACGCCGCAGCGCCGGCTCGACCCGATTCACATCGCCGGCCACCAGTTGCAGGCGCGCGTTGCGATACGCGGTGCCGCTGCGGTTGGTCAGCGTCACCCAGCCGGACAGCGCCAGCTCCTTTTCGTTTGCCGCCAGTTCCGCCACGTAATCGGCCTGCCAGGTGAGGCCGCCGGTCAGATACGACAGCTCCAGTGCCCGCTGTCCGGCGCCGTCGCCGTTCACCGTTACCGCCAGCGTCGGCCGGTCGCGCAGGTTGTCCGGCACGGCGTCGAACACCAGGCGCCCCGGCAGGCCGGTCTCGATGCGATCGCCGATCTTCAGCACCACGCCCTCGCCCGCGGCGAGCACGCGGGCCGTCTCGGTGCTGTCGGCGCCCGTCGTGGGGTGGGTGCGCACCACGCGTACCTCGCGGCCGATGTATTTCTCCAGCAGCTTGGCGGGCGTGAGCAGATCAAAGTCGAAGTTCTGTTCCAGCAGCGCGATCGGGTTGCCCTTCGCCACCCGCAGCAGTGCGGTTTCGGGCCGAATCTGCGCGCTCACGTCGCGCAGCTCGAGCACGCTTTCGCCGGCCGGCAGCGTCAGCTCGCGCGTATCCTTCACCAGCGCGAGGTCGCCGTTGTAGACGGTGACGGCGAGCGCCTTCTGATCATCGAGCGTGCTGCGCAGCGGCGCCGCCTGCACCAGCCCCGCCGCGAACGCCAGTGCCCATAGCCGATGTCGCATTCGTCCACTCCTGCAGCCGCGCCGCGTCTGGTGTTGCTGAGCCCACCCTGCCACCCACTGCATCTGAGCCAACCGGAAATTCGGCCACGGGCAGAGATCAGCCCATGCTGTCAACGCTGGACAGCAGGGCAAAGGGTGCTGGGTCGTCATTGTCGGGGTGAAGTATCAGGGTGATGGCTCGGCCAAAGCGGCATGACGAAGCTGGGTCTCGGCCAGCCAGGCCAGCAGCCGGCCGATGGCCTGGTCGGTGGCCTGGCCGAGTCCGCGCACCGCGCCGGCGGGGCCGGTCGCGCTGGCCACCCGTCCTTCCAGCAGCGGCGAGGCCCACTGCCGGCGACCGCGCGGCTCCTTCAATACCGCCTGCAGGGCAACCACGGCGGTGGCGGATGGTCCCGTGTACTCCTGTTCGAACCGCAGCAGGCGTACTTCGAGCCGGTAGCGTGGGCTCTGCGGATCGGCGGCAGCGGGGTGAGCCGCCAGCAGCGTCTGTTGCAGGCGATCGAGCAGCAGCTCGCGCGGGGCGGCCAGCCACTGGTCGTCGGGATAGCTGTGCAGCGCCGTCTCGTCCGTGCCCGACTGTCGATAGCGCACGGCCAGATCATTCAGCCAGGGTGGTGCATCGACCGCGAGCAGCGGAACCTCCCGCAGTTCGATCGCGGACGGTGGCGGCAGCCAGCCCAGGTCATGCGGTGTCTGGGGCGGCGGACGCTGGCCTTGCAGCCAACCGGTGCAGCCGCTGAGCAGCAGGGCCAGCAGCAGGATCAGGGCCGGATGGCGATGGTGGGCGGTCATGGCGCATGGCTCCGCTGGGAGGTGGAGGGTTCCGGCTCGGGCGCGCGGCCGCGACCGAGAATCAGGCTGGACGGGTCGCGCCGCAGTTCGTCGCCGAGCCGTTCGAGGTTGCGGGCCGCCGCTTCGATCTCCTGCAGGGTGCTCTGGGTGGCTGGCAGCGTCTCGACCAGCAGCGTCTCTGCGGTGTTGTCGGCCAGGCTGCTGACGGCATCGAGCCGGGCAGTGGTCTGGCGCACCTGAACCAGGGTGGCCTCCAGTTCACGGGCGATCTGCTCGACATGGGCCATGGTCTGGCTGCCATCCTCACTGATCTTGGGCAACCGTTGCACCATCGGCTCCAGCCGCTGGGTGAATTCGGCCAGCTTGCGGGTGGTGACTTCGACGTTGGCCATGGTCTGGCGAAAGCTGCTCTGGTTTTCCGGACCCAGCAGCTGCTGCAGTTGCACCAGCAGTTGCTGGAACTGCGTCAGCACGTTCTGCCCGGCATCACTCAGTGACTCGAACAGCGAGGGACGCATCGGAATGCGGGCCAGACTTGCGGAACTGCTCGGCAACCGTGGCGCATCGGGCGGACCATCGTCGGCCAGCTCGACCTGCGCCAGACCGGTGATGCCCATGTAGCGCAGGGTGGCGTAGGTGTTGGCGGTGATGGGGATGTCGGGCTGAATCTCGATGCGGATGTGGATGTCCCGCGTGCCATCGTGGGCGAAATCGACTGTGGTGACCTGACCGATTTCGACGCCCCGGTAGCGGACGGTGGAGTAAGGCACCAGACCGGAAACCGCCCCCTGGGTGATCAGCAGATAGGGCGTGCGGGCCTGTCGGGTGTCATGCAGCCAGAATGAGGCCAGCGCGGAGGCCAGTCCAAGACCGATCACGAACAGACCCGTCAGCAGGGCATGGGCTCGGTTTTCCATGGCAATTACCGCCGTGTGTCGAGGAGTCGGCCGCCGCGGCGGCCATGAAAATAGCTGCGGATGAAGGGGTGGTCACAGGCCACCACCTCATCCAGGGTGCCGACCACCACCAGCTTGCGCTCGGCCAGCACGGCAATGCGGTCGCACAGGTCGACCAGGGTGTCGAGGTCATGGGTCACCAGCACGACGGTCAGGCCGAGCACGCCGCGCAGCTCGGCGATCAGGTCGACGAACAGCTCACTGGCGACCGGGTCGAGCCCAGAGGTGGGCTCATCGAGCAGCAGCAGTTCGGCATCGAGCGCCAGTGCCCGCGCCAGGCCGACACGCTTGACCATGCCGCCGGAGAGCTCGGCTGGATAACGCAGTCCATCCTCGGGTTTGAGACCCACCATCGCCAGCTTGAGCCGGACCAGCTCCCGGATCATCGCCTCATCGAGGCGGCGCAGCTCCCGCAGTGGCAGGGCGACATTCTCGGCCACCGTCAGCGCGGTGAACAGCGCGCCATATTGAAACAGCACACCCCAGCGTTGACGCAGCCTGGCCGCCGCGCTGCCGCGAAGGTCGAACAGCGGCTCACCGAAGGCAATGACCCTGCCGGCGCTCGGGCGCTGCAGGCCGATCATCTGCCGCAGCAGCGTGGTCTTGCCCGAGCCTGACCCGCCCACCAGTCCCAGCACCTCACCGCGGCGCACGGTGAGGTCGATGCCATCATGAACCAACTGCGACCCGAAGCGGGTGACGATGCCACGCAGCTCGATGACCGACGCGCTGTCGCGGCTCATTCGCTCCAGCCCACGTCACGCAGTGCGATGGCGAACAGCGCATCGGCCAGGATCACCAGCGTGATGGCGGTCACCACGGCGTTGGTGGTCTCATACCCCAGGCTTTCGGTATTGGGCTTGATGCGCAGGCCGAAGTGGCAGGCCACCAGGCCGATGACGACACCGAAGGCCACCGACTTGATCAGCGCAATCCAGTAGGTGGCCACCGGAATGGCGGCCGGCAGGTCGGTCAGAAACTGCCCGAAGCTGATGTCGAGCTCGTTCTGTGCCACCACCATGCCACCGAAGATCGCCGCGGCCATGGTCCAGAATGCCAGCAACGGCATGACCAGGGCGAGCGCGATCACCTTCGGCAGCAGGATGCGCTTGAACGGCGAGATGCCGAGGGTTCTGAGCGCATCGAGCTCCTGGGTCAGCCGCATCACGCCCAGCTCGGCGGTGATCGATGAACCGGAGCGACCCGCGATCAGAATGGCCGCCAGCATCGGCCCCAGTTCGCGGGTCACCGTCAGCCCCATCAGGTTGACGATGAAGCGCTCACCGCCCAGCAGCCGCAGTTGCAGGGCCGACAGGTAGCTGAGTACGACGCCGATCAGCAGCCCGACCAGGCCGGTGATCAGCAGCGCCCGCCCACCGCTCTTGTGGATGCTGGCCGAAATCTCCCGCCACGGAATCCGGGTCGGACGGGTCACGATACCGAGCAGATCCAGCGTCAACTGCCCCAGCAGGGCGATCAGTTCACGCAGATGAACGGCTCCGCTCAACACGGCCGCGCCGAGTCGGGTCACCGGCGCCAGCAGATGGCGTCTGGGTGGCTGAACCGCTGGCGGCAACTGCGCCAGCCGCAGAAGCAGTGGTTCATGCTCAGGGCGCAACCGCAGCTGTGATGGACGCCGTTCGCCCCACTGTTGCCAGAGCAGCAGTGCACCGCTGCTGTCGAGACCGTCGAGCGTTTCGAGGTCCCACAGCGCATCTGCACTGCGCCCACAGGCCGCAAGCTGCTCGCGCAGCCGGCCGAGCGTGGTGGCCGACAGATGACGCAGCACCCACTGCCCCGAGAGCAGGATGCGGCGCTGGCCGTTCTGCGCTTCGACATGCAGGCGCGGGGTGTCGTCGATCGGCATTGTCAGAGGTCAACTCCAGAAGCGCGGCCCACGCAGTGTGGCACCGGTTGCGGCCACCATTCTGCCACTGTTTCACCCGGCCGGTTCGACATCCAGCACCACCGCCCGGGTGTGCCGGGCGATCACCAGCGCCTCATCGGTGGGAAGGCACCAGGCCGACACCGGGCTGCCGGCGGCGGTGATGCAGGCAGCGCCGCGCCGATTGGCCGTCTCGTCCAGCGCCATGCCGAGCCAGGCCGAGGCGGTGACGATGCGTTGGCGAATCAGCGGGGAGTTCTCGCCCATGCCGCCGGTGAACACCAGCGCATCCACGCCACCCAGCATGGCGGTGAGCGCGCCGATCTCCCGGGCGGTGCGCTGCACGAAGTGGTCGACCGCCAGTTGCGCGCGCGGTTCACTGCTCGCCAGCAGCGTGCGCATGTCGCCACTGAGGCCCGACAGCCCGAGCAGACCCGACTGCCGATAGAGCAGTCGCTCCAGCTCTTCAAAACTCATGCCGCGTTCTCCCGCCAGATAGAGCAGCACACCGGGGTCGATCGCGCCGCAACGACTGCCCATCGGCAGGCCATCGAGCGGCGAAAAACCCATGGTCGAATCGATGCTGCGGCCCGCCCGCAACGCACAGAGGCTGGCACCGCTGCCGAGGTGGGCGACGATCACGCGCCCCCCGGCAATGGCCGGTGCCACCTGATGCAGCCGGTCGGCGATGTACTCGCAAGAGAGGCCATGAAAGCCGTAACGGCGCACGCCAGCCACATAATGCTCCCACGGCAGTGCGTAGAGGTCGGCCAGTTGTGAATGGCTGCGATGAAAGGCGGTGTCGAAACAGGCCACCTGCGGAACCTGCGGCCACAGCGCCTCGATCGCACGAATCGCCGCCAGGTTGTGCGGCTGATGCAGCGGCGCCAGCGGAATCAGCCGCTCCAGTGTCGCGAGCAGCGCCGCGTCAACCCGCACCGGTGCGGCATGGTCGACGCCGCCATGCACCACCCGGTGGCCCACGGCCAGCAGCGCTGCATCGGCCAGCCGCCCGCGCAGCCAGCCGCACAGCAGCCCGATCGCGGCCTCCATCTCGCCTGCCTCGGCCGGCGTCAAGCTGCGCTCATCGGTCACCTGACCGGCGCCAGTGCGCAGCCTCCATCGCGGCTCATGGCCGATGCCTGAGATCTCGCCCTCTTCGATCCGTTGCAGGGCCACGGCTTCATCGGGCTGGAACAGCGAAAACTTCAGGCTGGAGGAGCCGGCATTGAGCACCAGGATCGCACCCTGCTGGTGGTTGGCCGCCCTGCCCGGTTTCACGCTGCTGCCATCACTTCGCCGCTGCGGCAAATGCCCGGGCGATGATGGCCTGTGCCTCGTCCTGGATGCGCGCCAGGTGTTCGCTGCCACGAAAACTCTCGGCATAGAGCTTGTAGACCTCTTCGGTGCCCGACGGCCGCGCGGCGAACCAGCCTTGGGCGGTCACCACCTTGAGTCCGCCAATCGCCGCGCCATTGCCCGGTGCCGTGGTGAGCATCGCCTGAATCGGATCGCCGGCCAGTTGATGGGCCTCGACATCGCGTGGCGACAGCTTCTGCAGCGTGGCCTTCTGTGCCGCCGTGGCCGGCGCATCGATGCGGGCATAGAGCGGCGCGCCCAGCTCGGCGGTGAGGTCGGCATAGAGTTCGGCCGGGTCACGGCCGCAACGGGCCATCAGTTCCACCGCCAGCAGGTCCATGATCAGGCCATCCTTGTCGGTGCTCCAGACCGTGCCATCGCGCCGCAGAAACGCAGCCCCCGCGCTCTCCTCGCCACCGAAGCCCATCGAGCCATCGCGCAGTCCATCGACGAACCACTTGAAGCCGACCGGCACCTCCAGCAGCCGGCGG
This sequence comes from Pseudomonadales bacterium, assembly GCA_024234215.1. Classification (NCBI taxonomy): domain Bacteria; kingdom Pseudomonadati; phylum Pseudomonadota; class Gammaproteobacteria; order Pseudomonadales; species Pseudomonadales bacterium. Next base: position 137,887 of record JACKOQ010000004.1, on the reverse strand, counting down.
CCGATCCGGCCGGCCACCCGGTCGATCATGCTGCTGCTGACCACGGTCTTGCCGATCGCCGCATCGGCGCGCCAGTGCGGTCGGTGGGTGAACAGGTAGTGAATCGCCGCCGTCAGAAAGTGGTTGGGATTCATCAACCCGGCACGGGTGACGATGCCGTGGCGGTCGTAGTCGGTGTCGTTGCCAAAGGCGATGTCGAAACGCTCCCGCAGCGCAATCAGCCCGGCCATCGCATGGGGCGACGAGCAGTCCATACGAATCTTGCCATCCCAGTCGAGCGGCATGAAGCCAAAGGCCGGATCGATCCGCTGATTGACCACCTCGATCTGCACCCCATGGCGTTCGACGATCGCGCCCCAGTAGGCGATGCCGGCGCCCCCCAGCGGATCGGCGCCGATCTTCAAGCCAGATGCGCGGATCGTGTCCATCTCCACCACCGCCGCCAAATCATCGACATAGCGTCCCACATAGTCATGGGAATGGACCGCCTGTCGTGCCCGCGCCTCGGCGATGCGCGACACCGCTTTCAGCCCGTTGGCCAGATGCCAGTTGGCCCGCTCCTCGATCCAGCGGGTGATGCCGGTGTCAGCCGGTCCGCCATGGGGCGGGTTGTACTTGAAGCCGCCATCCTCCGGCGGATTGTGCGAAGGGGTGATGACGATGCCATCGGCCAGGCCGCTGTCGCGGCCACGGTTGTGGCAGAGAATCGCATGGGAGATCGCCGGCGTGGGGGTATAGCCCCCCGCCTGGTCGACCATCGTCTCGACACCATTGGCGACCAGCACCTCCAGCGCGGTGCCGAAGGCCGGCTCCGACAGGGCATGGGTGTCGCGGCCGATGAAGAGCGGCCCGCTGATCCCCTGCTGGCCGCGGTAATCGCAGATCGCCTGGCTGATCGCCAGCACATGGCCTTCGTTGAAGCTGCCGCGCAGTGACGAGCCGCGGTGACCGCTGGTGCCGAAGCTGACCCGCTGCGCCGGGTCATTCACATCGGGCATCAGTGAAGCGTAGGCGTCACGCAGCTTGCCAAGATCGACCAGCATGGCCGGTGGGGCGGTTGTTCCTGCCAGGGGATGAATGGACATGGTGTGACTCTGTCGGTGGAGGATGTTGAGGTGGTGCGGTTGCCGGGTGGATGTGCGCCTGAGCGAATCAATCAGTTCGCAGGCACATTGTATGATTCAGGAAAGCGCTCGCCATTGAGAGGAATCAGATGCGATGGCGAACAGCCACCCACACTGCTTGCCTCATTCAATAGGGCCACACCCAGTCGGTGATGTGCACCGGATCGGTGCCATGCTCATGGGCATAGGCCAGATTGAGGATGATCTCGTTCTTCATCTGCTCCTTGAGGTGGGCAGCACGCACCGCCAGCCCCGGCACCCGGTCGATCACATCCATCACCAGCGTGAAGCGGTCGGTCTGGTTCAAAATCGCCAGCTCCAGCGGGGTGTTGATGTTGCCGCGCTCCTTGTAGCCGCGCACATGCAGGTTTTCGTGGTTTTTGAAGCGGTAGGCGAGCTTGTGGATCAGCCAGGGATAACCATGGAAGTTGAAAATCACCGGCCGGTCGGTGGTAAAGAGGCTGTCGAAGTCACGTTCGGTCGAACCATGTGGATGCTCCGAGGCTGGCTGCATCCGGTAGAGGTCGACCACATTGACGAAGCGCACCCGCAGATCAGGCAACTGCTCGCGCAGGATGGCGGTGGCCGCCAGCGCCTCCTGGGTGGCGACATCGCCACAGCAGGCCATCACCACATCCGGCTCGACGCCATCATCGTTGCTGGCCCGCGCCCAGATGCCGATGCCCTTGGCGCAGTGGACGATCGCCTCGTCAATGCTGGTGAATTGCAGATGCTGCTGCTTGTCGGCAACGATGACATTGATGCAGTCGGTCGAACGCAGACAGTGGTCCGCCACCACCAGCAGGGTGTTGGCATCGGGTGGCAGGTAGATGCGGGTGACGCTCGGACTCTTGTTGGTCACCAGATCGATGAATCCCGGATCCTGATGCGAGAAACCGTTGTGGTCTTGCCGCCAGACCGTGGAAGAGAGCAGGATGTTCTGCGAAGCCACCGATGCACGCCAAGGCACATGGTTCTTGCAGATGTCCAGCCACTTGGCGTGCTGGTTGAACATCGAGTCGATGACGTGGGCAAAGGCCTCATAGGTGTGAAAGAGGCCATGCCGGCCGGTCAGCAGATAGCCTTCGAGCCAGCCGATCAGCGTGTGCTCCGAAAGCATCTCCATCACCCGCCCATCGCGTGACAGCTCGCCGCCATCGGCATCCTCGGGATAGATCTCCGCCATCCAGACCTTCTTGGTCGCCTCGTAGACCGCCTGCAGCCGGTTGGAGGCGGTCTCATCCGGACCAAACAGACGAAAGTTGGTCGGGTTGTCGCGCAGGATGTCGCGCAAGAAGGTCCCCAATGGCCGGGTGTTCTCGTAGAGCAGATGGCCGGGCTGGGTCACATCCACCGCATGATGGCGAAAATCGGGCAGCTTCAGCGCCTTGCGCAGCACTCCACCATTGGCATGCGGATTGGCGCTCATGCGCCGGTCACCCTCCGGGGCCAGTGCGCGCAGCTCCGGCCGCAGCGTGCCGTTGGCATCGAACAGCTCCTGCGGCCGGTAGCTCTGCAGCCAGCTTTCGAGCTGTTGCAGATGGACTGGATCCTTGCGCACATCGGTCAGCGGCACCTGGTGCGAACGCCACGATCCCTCGGCTTGGTGGCCATCGATCTGCTTCGGGCCGGTCCAGCCCTTCGGCGAGCGCAACACGATCATCGGCCAGCGTGGCCGCTCGATGATGCCGCCGTTGCGCGCCGCCTGCTGGGCCGCGCGAATCTCGCCGATCGCCCGCTCCAAGGTGGCTGCCATCTTCTGGTGCATCGACTGCGGCTCATCGCCCTCGACAAAGTGCGGGGTGTAGCCGTAGCCACGGAACAGCGCATCGAGCTCATCACGGCTGATGCGGGCCAGCAGCGTCGGATTGGCAATCTTGTAGCCGTTGAGGTTCAGAATCGGCAGCACCGCGCCATCGCGCGCCGGATTGATGAACTTGTTGGAGTGCCAGGCTGTGGCCAGCGGCCCGGTCTCCGCCTCGCCATCACCCACCACACAGGCCACGATCAGCTGCGGATTGTCGAGGCAGGCGCCATAGGCATGTGCCAGACTGTAGCCCAGCTCGCCACCTTCGTGGATCGAGCCCGGCGTCTCCGGCGTCACATGCGAACCAATGTGGCCCGGAAACGAGAACTGCTTGAAGAAGCGGCGCAGCCCTTCGACATCCTGGCTTTTGTCGGGGTAGATTTCGGAATAGGTGCCCTCCAGATAGGTCGGCCCCAACACCCCGGGCGCCCCATGGCCCGGACCAGCCATGAAGAGCACATCCAGCGCATCGCGCCTGATCAGACGGTTCAGATGGGTCCAGACAAAGGAGAGTGCCGGACTCGCTCCCCAATGACCGAGCAGGCGATGCTTGACATGCTCGATCCGCAGCGGTTCGCGCAACAGCGGATTGTCGCGCAGATAGATCATGCCCACCGACAGGTAGTTGCAGGCGCGCCACCAGGCATCGATCAGCGCCAGCTCCTGCATGCTCAACGGATTGGCCGGATCGGGTTGCTCCAAGGCTGGCGGCGTCATCTTCGTACCTCTGTGACAGTTGCCCAGTATCGGCAACTATCCTACCTGAACGAATTCATCGCCGCTGCCACCCCGACCATTCACGCGGTGCATAGGCGAATGCATCGGCGTGGCACTGTTCAGGCTGAAGCCTCAGTGGCAACAGCGCATCCAAGGTGCCGTAGACCATCCCCGGTGATCCGCTCAGATAGACCTCCATCCCCGCAAGTGACGAGAAATCCTCCGCAATCACCTCGTGAAGCAGCCCCCTGCGGCCCTGCCAGCGTGCATCGGGGCCAAACAGCGTCGCTTGATAGCGAAACAGTGGATGTTCCTTCTGCCATCTCCGCGGCAGGGGTTCCAGATAGAGATCGTGGGGGTGGTAGGCCCCCCAGTAGAGATACAGTGGCGACTGGCAGCGCCAGTGAAGGCAGTGCTCGACCAGCGACTTCATCTGGGCAAAACCGGTGCCGGCAGCTATGAACAGCGTCGGCCGGTCTGGGAGGGCGTCGAGCAGACAGTCGCCAAACGGCAGTTCCACCAGCAGCGGTTCGCGCCGTTCGATCAGCCGTTCGATCTCCAGCGAATCCGCGGAATCGGCCGAGATGCGAATGTGCAGTTCGAGGTGATCAGTCTGGTGCGGTGGATTGGCGATCGAGAACGGACACCAGCGGCCGCCCGAAAGTCCGATCTGCGCATACTGTCCGGCCATAAAATCGAAACCAGTGAGCGATTCAGGCCGCAAGATCACCCGGCGGGTGGCGCCCAAACACTCGACCTCGACAATCTCACAGCGATGGCGGTTCGCCTGACTGGGCATCTGCCGTATCCTCGCGCAGAATCGCTCCACACCGAAACATGGTCACTCCAGTTTCGATATGGAGTCGTAGCTGTTTTAGTGGCCTATTTTCCACTCCAAAAACAAAAGCCCCGTTGTTGAAGCGGGGCTTTTGTTTTTTGGGAGCCTGACGATGACCTACTCTCACATGGGGAGACCCCACACTACCATCGGCGATGCATCGTTTCACTTCTGAGTTCGGAATGGGATCAGGTGGTACCAATGCTCTATGGTCGTCAGGCAAACTGACGGCTTGCTTGGTGCAAGCCAGATTCTCCCACCCTGGGGTGGGCCGGCCATGACGGTGTGACTCGATCGGATTCTTTCTTCGGTGTGTCACCCAGACTTCTTGGGTGTTATATGGTCAAGCCTCACGGGCAATTAGTACGGGTTAGCTCAACGCCTCACAGCGCTTACACACCCCGCCTATCAACCTGGTGGTCTTCCAGGGCCCTTCAGGGAGCTCACGGCTCCAGGGAGATCTCATCTTGGGGTGGGCTTCCCGCTTAGATGCTTTCAGCGGTTATCCCGTCCGTACATAGCTACCCGGCAATGCCACTGGCGTGACAACCGGAACACCAGAGGAACGTCCACTCCGGTCCTCTCGTACTAGGAGCAGCTCCCCTCAAATCTCCAACGCCCACGACAGATAGGGACCGAACTGTCTCACGACGTTCTAAACCCAGCTCGCGTACCACTTTAAATGGCGAACAGCCATACCCTTGGGACCGGCTACAGCCCCAGGATGTGATGAGCCGACATCGAGGTGCCAAACACCGCCGTCGATATGAACTCTTGGGCGGTATCAGCCTGTTATCCCCGGAGTACCTTTTATCCGTTGAGCGATGGCCCTTCCATACAGAACCACCGGATCACTAAGACCTGCTTTCGCACCTGCTCGACTTGTCCGTCTCGCAGTTAAGCGGGCTTATGCCTTTGCACTAACCGCATGATGTCCGACCATGCTTAGCCCACCTTCGCGCTCCTCCGTTACTCTTTGGGAGGAGACCGCCCCAGTCAAACTACCCACCAGACACTGTCCTCGACCCGGATTACGGGCCCAGGTTAGAACCCCGACATGACCAGGGTGGTATTTCAAGGTTGGCTCCACCAGAACTGGCGTCCCGGCTTCAAAGCCTCCCACCTATCCTACACAAGTCAGGTCAAAGTCCAGTGTAAAGCTATAGTAAAGGTTCACGGGGTCTTTCCGTCTTGCCGCGGGTACACTGCATCTTCACAGCGATTTCAATTTCACTGAGTCTCGGGTGGAGACAGTGTGGCCATCGTTACGCCATTCGTGCAGGTCGGAACTTACCCGACAAGGAATTTCGCTACCTTAGGACCGTTATAGTTACGGCCGCCGTTTACCGGGGCTTCGATCAAGAGCTTCGCTTACGCTAACCCCATCAATTAACCTTCCGGCACCGGGCAGGCGTCACACCCTATACGTCCTCTTACGAGTTTGCAGAGTGCTGTGTTTTTAATAAACAGTCGCAGCCACCTGGTATCTGCGACCTCCTCAGCTCCATCCGCAAGGGACTTCACCATCAAAGCGGCGTACCTTCTCCCGAAGTTACGGTACCATTTTGCCTAGTTCCTTCACCCGAGTTCTCTCAAGCGCCTTGGTATTCTCTACCCGACCACCTGTGTCGGTTTGGGGTACGGCCTCTCGTTGCCTGAAGCTTAGAAGTTTTTCCTGGAAGCAGGGCATCAACCACTTCTCCCTCCGTGGAGGGATCGTCATCACGTCTCAGGATTGTGCGCCCGGATTTGCCTAAGCACACTCCCTACTCGCTTAAACCTGGACTACCAACGCCAGGCTGGCCTAGCCTTCTCCGTCACTCCATCGCAGCAACGAGCGGTACAGGAATATTAACCTGTTTGCCATCGATTACGCCTTTCGGCCTCACCTTAGGATCCGACTCACCCTGCCCCGATTAACGTTGGACAGGAACCCTTGGTCTTTCGGCGAGGGGGTTTTTCACCCCCTTTGTCGTTACTCATGTCAGCATTCGCACTTCTGATACCTCCAGCAAGCCTCTCGACTCACCTTCATCGGCCTACAGAACGCTCCTCTACCACTTGGCAATGCCAAGTCCGCAGCTTCGGTGGACAGTTTGAGCCCCGTTATATCTTCCGCGCAGGCCGACTCGACCAGTGAGCTATTACGCTTTCTTTAAAGGATGGCTGCTTCTAAGCCAACCTCCTGGCTGTCTGTGCCTTCCCACATCGTTTCCCACTTAACTGTCACTTGGGGACCTTAGCTGGCGGTCTGGGTTGTTTCCCTTTTGACGACGGACGTTAGCACCCGCCGTCTGTCTCCCTCGCTGACACTTCCTGGTATTCGGAGTTTGCATCGGTTTGGTAAGTCGGGATGACCCCCTAGCCGAAACAGTGCTCTACCCCCAGCAGTGATACATGAGGCGCTACCTAAATAGCTTTCGAGGAGAACCAGCTATCTCCGAGCTTGATTAGCCTTTCACTCCGATCCACAACTCATCCGAATCTTTTTCAACAGATTTCGGTTCGGGCCTCCAGTCGGTGTTACCCAACCTTCAACCTGCCCATGGATAGATCGCCCGGTTTCGGGTCTATTCCCAGCGACTAACGCCCTATTAAGACTCGCTTTCGCTACGCCTCCCCTATACGGTTAACCTCGCCACTGAGAATAACTCGCTGACCCATTATACAAAAGGTACGCAGTCACCCGTCCGCAGACAGGCTCCCACTGCTTGTACGCACAGGGTTTCAGGGTCTATTTCACTCCCCTCTCCGGGGTTCTTTTCGCCTTTCCCTCACGGTACTGGTTCACTATCGGTCAGCTGGGAGTATTTAGCCTTGGAGGATGGTCCCCCCATCTTCAATCAGGATACCACGTGTCCCGACCTACTCGTTTTCATCGGCAATGCCCTTTCGTGTACGGGGCTGTCACCCGCTATGGCCCCACTTTCCAGAGGGTTCCACTAGAACAATGCCAACTTAAGGGCTAATCCCCGTTCGCTCGCCGCTACTAAGGGAATCTCGGTTGATTTCTTTTCCTCCGGGTACTTAGATGTTTCAGTTCCCCGGGTTCGCCTCGCACACCTATGGATTCAGTGTGCGATACTCAGGTTTTCCTGAGTGGGTTTCCCCATTCGGACATCTCCGGATCAAAGCTTGTTTGCCAGCTCCCCGAAGCTTATCGCAGGCTTCCACGTCCTTCATCGCCTCCAGCTGCCAAGGCATCCACCCTGTGCGCTTGTTCACTTGACCATATAACCCCAAGAGGTCTCGGTCAGTGACACACATACATTCAGAATCCTATCGCTTGAGTCACACTCAACGCCAATCAAACCTGCTCGCGCAAGCCCGATTCGCGTGATTCGTCATAGCCAGATTGTTAAAGAGCGTTCTGCCAGAGGACAGAGAACGATGGACTCAGGAAATCCGCCGTTCTCTCTTCTCTATCTGTGATTTCAGTCTTCTTCCCAGGCGCTCTCATCAGGTGGTGGAGCCGAGGAGGATCGAACTCCTGACCTCCTGCGTGCAAGGCAGGCGCTCTCCCAGCTGAGCTACGGCCCCGGTCGACCCGATGCGCACGCACGCCGCACCCCTGCGCCATCTGGTGGGTCTGGGAGGACTCGAACCTCCGGCCTCACCCTTATCAGGGGTGCGCTCTAACCACCTGAGCTACAGACCCAGATTGACCCGCGATCTTCCATCAGAAAGAACCGAAATCTTCGATCAAGCAATACGTTGTGAGCGCTGATACAGGCTCAAGGATTCGTTTAAGGAGGTGATCCAGCCGCACCTTCCGATACGGCTACCTTGTTACGACTTCACCCCAGTCATGAATCACACCGTGGTAACCGTCCTCCCGAAGGTTAGACTAGCTACTTCTGGTGCAACCCACTCCCATGGTGTGACGGGCGGTGTGTACAAGGCCCGGGAACGTATTCACCGCAGCATTGCTGATCTGCGATTACTAGCGATTCCGACTTCACGGAGTCGAGTTGCAGACTCCGATCCGGACTGAGATGGGGTTTCTGGGATTGGCTGGCTCTCGCGAGTTTGCAGCCCTCTGTCCCCACCATTGTAGTACGTGTGTAGCCCTGGCCGTAAGGGCCATGATGACTTGACGTCATCCCCACCTTCCTCCGGTTTGTCACCGGCAGTCTCCTTAGAGTTCCCACCATTACGTGCTGGCAACTAAGGACAAGGGTTGCGCTCGTTGCGGGACTTAACCCAACATCTCACGACACGAGCTGACGACAGCCATGCAGCACCTGTCTCACGGTTCCCGAAGGCACCAATCCATCTCTGGAAAGTTCCGTGGATGTCAAGGCCAGGTAAGGTTCTGCGCGTTGCATCGAATTAAACCACATACTCCACCGCTTGTGCGGGCCCCCGTCAATTCATTTGAGTTTTAGCCTTGCGGCCGTACTCCCCAGGCGGAGAACTTAGCGCGTTAGCTACGCCACCAAACCCCGAAGGGCCCGACGGCCAGTTCTCATCGTTTACAGCGTGGACTACCAGGGTATCTAATCCTGTTTGATCCCCACGCTTTCGCACCTCAGCGTCAGTATCAGTCCAGGGGGCCGCCTTCGCCACTGATGTTCCTCCCGATCTCTACGCATTTCACCGCTACACCGGGAATTCCGCCCCCCTCTACCATACTCTAGCCTGACAGTTTGGGATGCAGTTCCCAGGTTGAGCCCAGGGCTTTCACATCCCACTTGTCAAACCGCCTACGTGCGCTTTACGCCCAGTAATTCCGATTAACGCTTGCACCCTCCGTATTACCGCGGCTGCTGGCACGGAGTTAGCCGGTGCTTATTCTGTGGGTAACGTCAATCATCCATGGTATTAGCATGAATGCCTTCCTCCCCACCTAAAGGGCTTTACAACCCGAAGGCCTTCTTCACCCACGCGGCATGGCTGGATCAGGCTTGCGCCCATTGTCCAATATTCCCCACTGCTGCCTCCCGTAGGAGTCCGGACCGTGTCTCAGTTCCGGTGTGACTGGTCATCCTCTCAGACCAGCTACGGATCGTCGCCTTGGTGAGCCCTTACCCCACCAACTAGCTAATCCGACGCAGGCTCATCCAATAGCGCGAGGTCCGAAGATCCCCCGCTTTCCCCCTCAGGGCGTATGCGGTATTAGCCTGGGTTTCCCCAGGTTATCCCCCACTACTGGGTAGATTCCTACGTGTTACTCACCCGTCCGCCACTCGCCACCCAAAGAGCAAGCTCTTCTGTGCTGCCGTTCGACTTGCATGTGTTAGGCCTGCCGCCAGCGTTCAATCTGAGCCATGATCAAACTCTTCAGTTATTTCATCTCTTCGCAGCACTCCGCCAAACTTCAGCGAAGCACCACTGTCTGCTCAGAACATACTTTCATCAAACTCAAATGTTCAACGAGTACGCTCTTATCAGGTGTCCTCGACACCCGTAAAAGCGCCCACACGTATTGCTTGATCCAATCTCTTAAAGATCACGGCCGCCCTCAGCAACCGTCAGAGCAGCGCATTATACGGACCAATCCAGTCGTGGCAAGAGGTTTTTAAGCGCTGATTGAAAAATCATACGACCCAGGCCCGCGCGTTCTGGAACATCCGCAGCCAAGGGGCGGCTTCACCATCGCGGCTGGGGAACCAGGAGTGCTGCGAGACGCGGAACAGCCGCTCCGGGTGCGGCATCATGATGGTGGCGCGGCCGTCGATGCTGGTGAGCGCGGTGATGCCCGCTGGCGAGCCATTGGGGTTGAATGGATAGCGCTCCGTCACTCGCTGGTCATGGTCGACGTAGCGCAGGGCCACCGTTTTGGCCGATTCGCTCGCCTGCTGCATGCCATCGTCACTGAACACCGCCCGCCCCTCGCCATGCGCCACGGTGATCGGCAGGATGGAGCCCGCCATGTCGCGAAACAGAATGGCGGGCGACGCTTCAACCCGGACCAGTACCAGCCGCGCCTCGAACTGTTCGGAGCGGTTGCGCAGGAATCTCGGCCAGTGGTCGGCACCGGGAATGAGACTCTTGAGGCCGGACATCATCTGACAGCCGTTGCAGACACCGAGCGAGAAGCTGTCGACGCGCGCGAAAAAAGCGGCGAACTGCTCCCGCGCCCGCACGTTGTAGAGGATGCTTCTGGCCCAGCCCTGACCGGCACCCAGCACGTCGCCATAGGAAAAGCCACCGCAGGCCACCAACCCCTTGAAGTCGGCCAACGTGGTTTCGCCAGCGATGAGCTGGCTCATGTGCAGATCGATGGCATCGAAGCCGGCCCGGTCGAAGGCGGCCGCCATCTCGACCTGGCCATTCACCCCCTGCTCGCGCAGGATCGCCACCCGCGGGCGGGCACCCAGATTGAGATAGGGCAGCGCCGGGTTGGTCGCGCTGTCGAAGCTGGGCCACACCGTCAGACCTGGATCCTGCTCATCGGTAATGGCGGCAAACTCCTCATCGGCACAGTCGCTGTTGTCTCGCAGCGCCTGGATGCGGTGGCTGGTCTCGGCCCAGAGCTGCTGCAGCCGACTGCGCCGCTGCCGATAGAGGCAGTGGCCCTGGTGCCGGATCTCCAGCCAGCCATCGCTGGCAACGCTGGCCACCGGATGGGTCAGCGCCAGCAGCTGGTGCTGTTCGAGCAGCCTGGTGACCGCCTCCCGATCACTGTCGCGCAGCTGGATGACGGCGCCCAGCTCCTCGGCAAAGAGCGCCGGCAACAGCTCATCCTCGCGCTTGATCAGCCGATCGAGCTCGATCCGCAGGCCGGTGCGGGCGGCAAAGGCCATCTCGGCCAGGGTGACGAAGAGTCCACCATCGGAGCGGTCATGGTAGGCGAGCAGCAGACCGGCCCGATTGAGCTGCTGGATGGCCGCAAAAAAGGCACTCAGCCGTGCCGGCTGATCGAGATCGGGCCCCTCGCTGCCCACCTGGCCATAGACCTGCGCCAGCGCGGAGGCCCCGAGCCGGTTGCGACCGGCTCCCAGATCGATCAGCCACAGCTCGCTCGGCGTGCCGGTGTCGAGCTGTGGGGTCAGGGTGTGGCGGATGTCGGTGACCGGCGCGAAGGCGCTCACGATCAGCGACAGCGGCGAGACCACCTTTTTATCGGCTTCGGCCTCGCGCCACTGGGTGCGCATCGACAGCGAATCCTTGCCGACCGGGATGGCGATGCCGAGCGCCGGGCAGAGCTCCATCCCCACTGCACGCACGGTGTCGAACAGCTTTTCGTCCTCACCGGCCTCGCCGGCAGCCGCCATCCAGTTGGCCGAGAGTTTGATGTCGCCGAGCCTGTCGATGCGTGCCGCGGCGATGTTGGTGATTGCCTCACCCACCGCCATGCGGCCCGAGGCGGGGGCATCGATCAGCGCCAGCGGCGTGCGTTCGCCCATCGCCATCGCCTCGCCACGGTAACCGTCGAAGCTGGCGGCGGTGACGGCCAGGTCACTGACCGGCACCTGCCAGGGGCCAACCATCTGGTCGCGCGCCACCAGCCCGGTGACGCTGCGATCACCGATGGTGATCAGAAACTGCTTGCTGGCCACGCTCGGCAGCCGCAGCAGTCGTTCGATGGCGTCATCCAGCTTCACGCCCTCTAACCGCAGCGGTGGCAACGAATGTGGCTGGCGGGTGATGGCACGACGCATCTTCGGCGAGTTGCCGAACAGCAGTGACAGCGGCAGATCGACCGGCCGGTTGCCGAACTGACCATCTTCCAGCGTCAACTGCTGTGCTTCGGTCGCCTCGCCGACGACGGCATGGGGACAGCGCTCGCGCCGGCAGATGGCGACGAACCGCTCGAGCCGCTCGGCCGGTATCGCCAGCACATAGCGCTCCTGCGCCTCGTTGCACCAGATCTCCAGCGGCGAGAGGCCCGGCTCGGCGCTGGGCACGGCACGCAGATCGAAGTGTCCACCGCGTCCGCCATCCTTGATCAGCTCGGGCAGGGCATTGGAGAGCCCGCCGGCGCCGACGTCATGGATGAAGGCGATCGGATTCTCGTCGCCCAGCTGCCAGCAGCGGTCGATCACCTCCTGACAGCGACGTTGCATCTCGGGGTTGTCGCGCTGCACCGAGGCGAAATCGAGCTCGGCATCGCTGGCGCCCGAGGCCACGGACGAGGCGGCACCCCCTCCCAGCCCGATCAGCATCGCCGGGCCACCCAGCACCACCAGCCGGGTTCCGGCCGGATAGGGCTGCTTCTGCACATGCTGTGCACGGATGTTGCCCAGTCCACCGGCCAGCATGATCGGCTTGTGGTAGCCGTGGTATCGCGTCTCCAGCTGCTGCTCGAAGGTGCGGAAGTAGCCCAGCAGGTTGGGCCGGCCAAATTCGTTGTTGAAGGCCGCGCCACCCAGTGGACCATCGACCATGATCTCCAGCGGCGAGGCGATGCGTGCCGGTCGGCCGTAGTGGAACACCTCCCACGGCTGTTCGAAGCCGGGAATGCGCAGGTTGGAGACCGTGAAGCCGGTCAGGCCGGCCTTGGGTTTGGCGCCCAGCCCCACCGCCCCTTCGTCACGAATCTCGCCGCCCGCGCCGGTGGCGGCGCCCGGATGGGGCGCGATCGCGGTCGGATGGTTGTGGGTCTCGACCTTCATCAGGATGTGAATCGGCTCCTGGTGGCTCTGGTAGCGGTGGCTGTGCGGATCGGGAAAGAAGCGTCCGCCGCTGCCCCCTTCGATCACCGCCGCGTTGTCGGCATAGGCGCTGAGCACGCCGGCCGGGTGCCGTGCATGGGTGTTGCGGATCATGCCGAACAGCGACAGCGGCTGCGTCTCGCCATCGATCACCCATTCGGCATTGAAAATCTTGTGACGGCAATGCTCCGAATTGGCCTGGGCATACATCATCAGCTCGACATCGCTCGGATTGCGTCCAAGTTGCTGAAAAGCCGTGACCAGGTAGTCGATCTCCTCTTCGGCCAATGCCAGCCCCAGGGCGCCGTTGGCCTGCACCAGCGCAGCGCGACCGGCCCCCAGCAGGTCGATGGTGGTGAAGGTAGGCGCCTGCGCTTGGCTGAACAATTGCGCCAGTTCATCGCGATCGAACAGCACCTGCTGGGTCATGCGGTCATGCAGCAACGGCAGCAGTTGCTGCCACTGCTGCGGTTCGAGTCGATGGCGGCTGTCGATGCGGTAGACCAGTGCCCGCTCGATGCGCTGGATGGCGCCGAGGCCACAGTTGTGGGCGATGTCGGTCGCCTTGCTCGACCAGGCCGACAGGGTGCCGAAACGGGGCACGACGATCAGCTCCTGCGCCGCCGAGGAGGCCACCGCCGGCGTAGCCTCGAGCAGTGCCGCCAGCCGTGCCGATTCGTCGGCATCGAGCGGCCGGGCGCTCTGCACCAGATAGAGGTGGTGGGTCGCGCAGCCGGTGACCAGCTCCTGTCGTTGCTGCAAACGCTCGACGAGCCGGCGCAGTCGAAAGGGCGAAAGCGCCTCGGTGGTCGTCAACTCGATCATCATTCGGTCATCTCCTGGTCAAGAGTCGTGGCTCGGCCACGCAGACGGCGGGCACGAAAGAATTGGGTCAGGAGCGCACCGGCCTGTTCGGCCATCAGCCCCTCCTGAAAGTGAACCCGGTGGTTGAGTGCAGGGTTGTCGAGCACGCCGAGGGTCGAGACCACCGCTCCCTGCCGTGGCTCGCGCGCACCGTAGATCAACCGCCCCACCCGCGCATGCACCAGTGCTCCGGCACACATCGAACAGGGCTCGATGGTGACATAGAGGCTGCTGCCGGGCAGGCGGTAGTTGCCCAGTTGCCGCGCCGCCATCCGCAGCGCCACCACCTCGGCATGGGCGGTGGGATCGGCCGTGGTGATCACCTGATTGAAACCGGTGCCGATCACCTGGCCCTCGCGCACCACCACCGCACCCACCGGCACCTCGCCGACGGCAGCGGCCTGCGCGGCCAGTTCGAGTGCCAGCGCCATCCAGCGTGCGTCGCCGGACTGCGGTTCAGTCATGGCTGAATGGAAATGGGCAGTCATCACAGCACTGCTGCAAGGTCATGGAGTCCGCTCGGAGTGAAGGTCGGCAGCGCCGGTTCGTGCCACGCCTGGCGGTCACGGCACTGTGATAGGATTTGCGCCATTTTCTCACAGCATGGCCAGTGACTGGCAGCACCCCGTCAGGCCAGACCACCCTCGACATCGGAACCCCACCATGAACTGCCTGTTCTGCAAGATCGCCAGCGGCGAAATCTCCACCCAGCTCGTTCACGAGGATGACGAGATCGTCGCCTTCAACGACATCAATCCGCAGGCGCCGCAGCACATCCTGCTGATTCCGCGCCGGCACATCACCACGCTGAATGATCTGGAAGCGGACGACACGCTGCTGATGGGGCGGATGATCCAGACCGCCACCCAGTTGGCCAAGCGGCTCGGTTTTGCCGACACCGGCTTTCGCACGCTGTTCAACTGCAACCAGCAGGGGGGGCAGAGCGTCTACCACATCCATTTGCACCTGCTGGCCGGACGGCAGATGCGCTGGCCGCCGGGCTGAATGTCGCGCACTATGCCGGGGGCAGGCTCAGCAGCCGCTCGGCAAAGCGGTCGATGACCGCGCCATGTTGCGCGGACGGCGCAAAAAAGACCCCTCTGAGCTGGGTCCGCTGCACCAGCAGCCTGATGAAGGCATCGAGCAACAGCGGATCGGGCGCGCCGGGCGCCATCCAGAAGCGATCGAGCCCTGCCTGATGGGTCAACCCGGCAATGTCGTAGACCGCGCTGCCCAGCACCTGTACCGGCTTCTGCAGCCGCAGCGCCTGCAAACCGGCGGTGCTGTTGACCGTCACCATGCCCTGTGCATCGGCCATCATCTGATCGAGTGAGCCTCCTTGCAGCAGATGGACGCGATCGCCCAGCGCGAGCGCCCTCGCCTGCCGGGCAATCACGCTGCTCCAGCGAATCAGCCCCGGATCCCAGGGGTGGGTCTTGATCAGCAGCTCGCACTGCTCCGGCGCATGGCGGGCAAAGGAGTGCAGCACCTGATCCAGCGCCTGCTCCATGCCGGCAAAGGGCGAATAGGCGCGAATCTGAAAATCGTGGTCGAGTTGCAGCGCGAAGACGAAGAACGGCCGTCCACGCCGCTGCAACCGCGCAAAATCCCGTTGCGCCTGCCGGGTTCTCGAGCGCTCGCGCAGCAGACTCCAGCCCATCGCCGGAAAGTAGAGCAGCGGATGGGGCCGCTCATCCGACTGGCGATAGTGTGGGTAGCCCATCCAGCCCAGCAGGTTGCCAAAGCTGCCGGCCAGATCGCCGAGCGCCATGCGCAGGCTGCTGTCGAGATGGCATGGCGTGAAGTCGATTTCGGGCAGTTCAGCGGCCAGTTGCCTGATCACGGCCGGATCTTTGGGCATCGTCGACTGCGCGCCCATGCCGTTGGGCTCCAGCGTGATCCAGTCCGGCCGAAAGTAGCCGAAGTCAGTCACCATGACGCGAATGTTCAGCGACTGCGCCAGCGCCACCGCCTCGCGGTGGTATTTGCGCTGCTCGCCCAGCAGCACCAGATCGGTCACCGCCTGCCGCTGCAGGAACTCGCGCAGAAACGCCGGCCACTGCGCCAGCCGCCCACGGTAGCCGAGCGCACGCCGGTCATGCCAGAACAGCCAGTCGGCAAAGCAGAGGTTGATGCGGCTGACCCGGTGGCCACGCATCTGCAATGCATCGCCGACCCGGCGCATGAAGTCGCACGGCATCCCCTGCAGGAACAGAAAGTGGCGCTGCATCGAGGGCTCCATCCGCCGGCCGCCGGACTCAGCCGCCTGCCGTTGCCAGCAGCCAGTCGACCGACCGCCGCAGGCTCTGTTGATAGTCGATCCGTCCGATCGGCGCCGCGAGGGCGTTCAGCGTCTCGATCGAATGGCCGCAGCTCCTGCCGAAAATCTCGACGATCAGCGGATGCAGCAGCGGCTCGCCACGCAGATGCAACCGCCGGTGCAGCGCACCGCACAGCCGCGCCAGCCCCATCGCCGTGCGCCGATCCAGATTGAGCAGTCGCCCCCGCACCGGCAACGCGGCGCGCAGATCGCGCAGAAACTCTCCCCAGCTCACCGCCCACGGATCACGGGCATTGAGCAGTTGCTGGTCGGCACCTGGTGCAACCGCCGCCCAGATCAGCAGATCGATCAGGTTGTCGACATCCATCAGCCCGGCATGGGCCGCCCCCCGGTTCACCTCCAGCATCACGCCCGACCTCAATGCCTGGCCGATGCGGCGGATGAAGGGGCTGCCGGGGCCGATGATGTTGCCCGGTCTGATCACCACATGGCCCAGCCCATGCCGTTCACACTGCTGGCGAACCCGCAGCTCGCCCTGCCGCTTGCTCTCGCCATAGCCAAAAGGCAGCGGTCGCAGTGGCGCGGACTCGCTGGCCGGCTGCGCGGGGAAGCCGTAGACATCCATGGTGGAGAGATGGACCAGCCGCCTCAGTGCCGCAGGGTTCGCCGCCAGCACGCTCAGCAACATCTCGACCCCCTGCACATTGGCGGCCTGGTAGGCCGGCCAGCGATCCCAGGTCGCCACATTGGCGGCGCAGTGGAACACCAAGGTCGCGCCATGCAGCAGCTGCTCGACCGCTGCACGGTCGAGCAAATCGCCCGGCACCAGTTCGCACCGCTGCCGCAGCAGCGGGTCGAGCCGCTCCGGGTCACGCACCAGCAGCGTCACCCGGGCATCGAGCTGCACCAGCCGCCGGGCCAGCTGCCCACCAATGAAGCCGCTGGCGCCGGTCACCGCCACCCGCACGCCCGGATAGTGGGCAGCGCATGGCGGCACGGCAGCGGCCTTGGCCTCCGCCCTCATGGCTGTGGCTCCTGCCCGGCCTTGAACACCTGTTTGTCCTGGATTCTGGCCGGTTTGTTGAACAGCCCATAGAGCCTGCCGACCAGCGGATTGAACAGCCCCCAGCGGCAGCGCACCGCGAACTGGATCGGCTCGAGCCGCGCCCCGGCATCCTGCTTGATCGGATAGGTGGTCAGCCCCAGCTCCAGACGCGCCACCCCCAGCTCGATGGCGGTCTGGATCACCGCCTGGGTGACGTAGAGATAGAGGCTGTCATTCACCGGTTCATCACGGCCGAAGTAGAGCCAGCGCAGCGTGTCGCCATCGTGCAGCAGCAGCGCATGGCCGATCCAGTCCCGCCCGCGGAACAGACGCAGCACCTTGGCCCGTCCACCCATCCGCAGCGCCAGTTCGCGGTAGAAGGTGGGCGTCAGCACCTCGCGCTGGAACTCGTTGGCACGCGCATGAACGGTGAGCCACTGACGGCAGAGCGCATCGGCCAGGGGCGCAAAGTCGTCGATCAGATCGTGCCAGACCTGCAACTCGGCATTCTTGCGCAGATGGTTGTTGATCTTGCTGCGATAGTAGCTCTTCAGCGCCGCCCGGTAGTCGGCGACATCGCGCCAGCGGATATCGAGGTAGCTGTTTGGCAGCCCATCGACCAGATGGTAACCCTGCCGTCGCAACGGGCCGAGCCACGGCTGCGCATTGCGCTCGAAATCGCGCAGAACCAGCAGCAGCACCCCTTCGTCACGTGCATGGCGCATCAGCGTCCGGTGCAGCACCTCGATCACCTCATCGGCTGGCAGATCGGGGTGGAGCAGCGCCGGCGGGCTGTTGAGGATGATCGGCGTGCCACACTCCAGCATCCGCAGCTTGAGAAAGTTGGGGAACATCCGCCGCACCGCACCCAGCGCGCGCCGCAGCCAGGGCGGCGCAAAGATGGCGATGTCGGTGGTCACCCGATAGAAGGTCGCCAGGCCCACCGGCTGCTCATCGTCATCCACGAACAGCAGATGGCGGTAGTGAAAGTCATTGAGCTGCGACTGCTCGATGATGCGCCAGAAGGCGTGCGAGAAGGTGATCGAGCGCCCGGCCAGCAGCGCATCCCACTGCGCCGGCTCCAGCTCATCGATCGAGTCGTGCAGCCGCACCCGGATCATCCCTGCCTCCTTCTGGCGCCATCCTCGATATGCGCCAGAGCGCGCAGCAGCGGCCGCAGCAGCCAGCTTCGCCAACCGGATCGGTCACCACCCTGCTGCCGCAGCGCAACCAGTTGATCCACCGCTGCTTCGGGCGTGATCACGCTGCCATCATGCGGGCTCAAATACCGGGGATAGAGAATCAGTGCAGCGGCCACCAGCTCATCCAGCGACCGGCGCCGGCCGCGCCGCGCATGAGGCGTGACATCCTCGGTCAGACCCCAGCCGGCATAGAAGGGCTGGCCATGACAGGTGACCGGCTTGCCGCGCAGCAGTGCCTCGAAGCCGGTCAGCGAGGTGAGCAGATGCACCTCATCCACCTGATCGAGCAGCGCCGCCATCGGCACATCGGCCACCACCTCGTCGCAATGGTGCAGTGCCTGTGACTCCTGCTCGCCGGGCAGCCGCAGGCCGGCCACCACATCGGGATGCGGCTTGTAGAGCAGATGGGCCTGCGGACAGGCGGCACGCACCTGCCGCAGCAGTGCCAGATTGGTGCGAAGCTGCCCGGCACCCAGAGCGATCGACGCATCGGTCTCCACCTGCCCCGGCACCAGCACCACCCGCCGCGCGCCCGGCGGCCGGCGCCAGCCGCACGCGCCGACGTTGTACTTGGTCAGACCGGCCTGCACGATGCGCTGCCGCAGCCGCGCCGCACGCTCCAGCAGATCGGTTGAAAAATCATGGTGTTGCAGCAGATGCTCGAGGTCGGACGGGCGCGTTGCATCGAAGTAGATACCGCGCTGATCAACGACCCACGACAGTGGCCGGATCAGATCGGCCCCCAGCCCAACCGAACGCAAGAAGCCATCTTCGAGCCGCACCACCCGGCAACCGCGCTCCAGCGCCGCCGGCAGTGGCGTCGCCCCCCACACCGCGACCGTGCTGCCCGGCATGATACTGTCGACATGCCGGACATGGCGCACCGGCCGTGGCGCAAAGAAGTCGCGCAACGTGCTTCGTTTGTAGAACGCAAAACCGAAGGCGACGATCTCGCCGGCGGCGGGGTCGAAGAGCCGGTCAGCCAAGGGCCAGCCCCGCCATGAAGCTGCGCACCCGGCTGAAGTGGGCCTGCCACCCCGCCACCTCGAAGTGGCGCAGTCGGGCAAGCTGCGCCGCCCGTCGGCCACTCGCGGGATGCAGATAGTCGAGCAGCGCGTCACGCCAGCCCAGACCGTCGAGCGGACTCAGGAAATCGGGAATGTCGCCCGCGACCTCTCTGAATGCCGGCAGGTCGCTGGCAATCACCGGCGTGCCCAGCGCCAGCGCCTCGACCAGCGGCAGGCCGTAGCCTTCGGCAAAGGAGGGAAACAGCAAGGCCCGCGCATGGCGCAGCCAGCTCGACAGCTCGGCATCGCCGCAGGCTGGAATCTCCTGCACATGTGCCCGAACCGGTTCACAGCGCTCCAGCAGATCGACCACCTGCTCGCACTCCCAGCCACGCTGGCCAATCAGGATCAGCCGTGGACAATCACCCCCCAGCTCCTGCGCCAACTGCCGCCACAGTTGCAGCAGCAGCAGATGGTTCTTGCGCGGCTCGATCGTCCCCAGCATGACGAAATAGGGCTGTCGCAGCGGTGGTTCAGCCGATGGCGGCGGCAGGCACGCCGGCGCCAGCGGCACGATCAGAGTGGGTGGAACCGCCCATCCGACACGCTCGGCATGGTCATGCAGCGACTGCGCAGTTGCTGCGGAGTTGAGCAGCAGCCCCTCAGCAGTGCAGAGCATGGTGTGCAGACGCACAGCGTGCTTTGCCGCCTCGCCGGGGCGGCAATACTCCGGATGGGTGAGCGGGATCAGGTCATGCAGAAAATAGAGCGGCCGCAGGCCATGGCGGCGCACCTCGCGTGCGTAATGCGGATCATCCAGCCCACTGTGGCCGCTGTTGAGCAGGCAGTGCCCGCTCACCCGTTCACGCCCACCCAGCAGATAGGCCCAGCCGACCTGACGGCGAATCGCCCCGGCCCTCTCGCCATCCCAGGCCAGCAGCGCGGCAAACAGCCGTGCCGAGGGTGCCAGCGGCAGCCTGAGCCAACGTCCGCCAAAGCGCACCAGCGCATGCGCCCCCTTGCCCAGATGACGCACATACTCGAGGCTGACCCGATCGACCCCGGTCGGCAACCGCCCATGCAGCAGACGGTCGAGCAACCGGGTGATGTCGATCAGCAGCGCGGGCAAAAGTGCCTCCGACCGTCAGGACTGTTTCTGCAACACGGCTGACACCCCACTCACTGGAACGCCAGCGATCAGTTGCCGAGATTGCCGAGCGACGTGGCCGTGAACACCACCGAGGTCAACATGTTGAGAAACTTCTGCAACTCGGCGCCCGGCGCATTGGCCACATACATCACATCGCGGTTGTGCACCGGAAAATTCTGCGCCACCAAGAACGAGGCCGGATTCTTCATGTCCAGCCGATAGACCACCGGCACCCGGCCATCGGGCGTGCGCGGGCCGGTCTGTCCATCGGCAAACAGGGCCGGATCTTCGAAGCGAAAGAGAAAGACCCCGCGCGCATCGGCCCGCGCATCCTGCATGCCGCCGGCCCGCGCCAGCGCCTGCGCCAGCGAGATGCCCTGCGCCTCGAAGTTGATCTCCTCGTTCTTGCCGGTGGCCCCCAGCACGGTGAAGCTGAGCGGCTGAAAGTGCACCGTCACCACATCGCCCGCACGCAACGGCACATTCTCTTGCGGCGACTCGATCACCCGCGCCAGCGGCATGGCATAGACCGTCGACCCGCGGGTGAGCTGCACCGTCACCTTGTTGACCGGCTGCCGCACGCCACCCGCTGCGGCAATCGCATCCAGCAGCCGTTCGCCCATCGCCGTCAACGGCATGCGCACACTCTGCGCCACCTCACCCACCACCGTCACATTCGAGGTCGCATTGCGGATCACCCGCACCATCACCTGCGGCTGATTGGCCTTGCCGGCCAGCCGACGGCTGATCTCCCTTTCGATCTGCTGCGGCGACTTGCCCGCCACCGGCACGGCGCCGGCAAAGGGCACGTTGATCGAGCCATCGGCCGCCACCATCTGCTCCGGCAAGGCCGAAGCACGCGTCGATGTCATGCCCATGCGCGGATCCACCGCCGCCGCGCCAAACAGTGCCGCCGGCGGCGCCTCCCAGATCGACACCTCCAGCACATCACCCGGCCCCACCGCATAGCCACGCGCGCCGCTGCTCGCCAGCAACTGCGAAAAGCGCTGCTGCTGCGCCGACTCCAACAACCGCCTGGCCACGGCATCATCCACGTCGATCAGCCGCACCAGCGAATCAGCCCGCTGCACCGGCTGCTCCACCTGCTTGCGACTGGGACCGGATGAGGGAAGCCAGTCTGGTGGGGTGGCGCAGCCGGAGAGGAGGCTTAGCGCAAAAACTACAAGAAACCGGGGAGCAAGTTTTTTGGGAGTCATAGTGTTTCAGTCTTCAGGAACAATTTTTCTACTCAAGAGGGTTTTTACAAAATCAATTCGTCAGCCGCCGCAGAAGCCCGAGGTTGCGGTTGACGGGGTGGCGCACCCCTCGACCGGGATCTGGTTCGGGTGGATATCAACCCAGATTGTCCAAGTGAGGCGCGGAGGGTGGCCAATTTCTGGCTGCGGCCGGGCAAGACACTGTCGCTGTTCGCGGACGATCCGGACATCCAGGGCTGGCGCCATGGCGCTTTCGTGACCAGCCTCGATCTGCCGAGGGTGGAGGTGTGGCGCACCTACCGAGGACGGGCGGACTGTGAGAACCGGATCAAGGAGCTGAAGGCGGACTTTGGCCTGGATGCGTTCAACATGCGTGACTTCTGGGCCACCGAAGCCGCGCTGGGTTTTGCCATGCTGGCCTGCAACCTGATGAGCCTGTTCCGTCAGGCCGTGATGCGCCCCAGAATCCAGCACACGCTTTTCGCCCTGCATGGCCTGGTGCTGGCCATCGGCGGCTTCTGGCACAGAGATGCCGCCCGGAACCGCCTGATACTTTCCGTGCCACGCCGAAAACGCGCCCGGTTCGCCGGCCTGCGGGCCAATGCCTCCGCTCCGCCGATCATTCATGGGCTGCAAAGTGGCTAATGGACAATCTGGGTTGAAAAGCACGAAGCCCTCGGTCGACGCTTCCTCCCCCACAGCCTCGCCAAATCGTCGGATTACCCTCGGCCACCATTCGGACATCTGGACCTCTGGGTATTCCACGGCAGACCGCTTCAACTCACCGACAATGTCACGCTCGATCATGTCGGCACCCATCACGATATGAGAAACAGAAATTGAGCTTTCCATTCTCACAACACGAAATCGCACAGGCAAAACCGAAAATTGCCGCGGACGGGACGGCATACCGGGTCTCACTCCCCAACCCGACGCAGTATCGTCTCGATCACAGCCGCCGAAATGCGAAAATCAGAATCATGCAGGCGGGAAAACGCTCCCTTCGCCGAAGAAATCAGGCCACGCGACTTAGCCATCCCGATTACCGCGGCCGTACCGGCTACGCGCAACCCATGTTCATTTGCGACAGCCCGGCCTGCACGTTCGTCCATCAGGAGCAGGGCATCCTCTCCCCCAGACAAGGCGATGCGAATGCAAGCAGATTCGCCCTCATCCAGGTCTGGCAAATCCGGTTCATCCGGTGTCGCCGCTGGCCAAACGCGCAAAAACCCCGCAGCTACAGCAGCCCCAATCGCTTGTTCGTCGCCGGCGCCCGATCCCGACAACACCTCCCGCCGAACCTCGTCAGGCATCCATACCACGCCAAACAAAGCTCCCAGCCACGTCAAACCATCCAGCCGTGCCAGGCTAATCAATGGACTGGCATCGGTCAGGACGAGGCGAGCCATTCGTCCAGCGTCTCCATATCCTGTGCCGCCTCTCCCCCCTCCAACCTGACAACGGGGATACCCAGACGGGAAACATGCGAAGCAAACTCCGACACGCGCATTCCGGCCAAATGTGCAGAACGCGCCAGCGACAGATTTCCGTCACGGAACAAGGCCGTAGCCAAGGCCGGGCGGACGCCGCTGGCATCCAGAACCCCCAGGGAATCGATGCCGACCATCACCACATCCGGCGTGTTGCGATTCATGACGATCACCACGTCGCGATGCGCCAGACGCAAAGCCTCGCTGGGATTGTTCTTCAGGCCACTGACATTCACTGTTTCCATTCCCATCTCCGATAGGCATGTTTCATGGGAAGAAGCTTAACACAAAATTAATTTCCCAGATTCACCAGACTGCTCACCGAGAACAACGACGAAGTCAGAATATTGAGGAACTTCTGCAGCTCCGCGCGCTGGCGGCGCCTCCCAGATCGACACCTCCAGCACATCACCCGGTCCCACCGCATAGCCACGCGCGCCGCTGCCCGCCAGCAACTGCGAAAAGCGCTGCTGCTGCGCCGACTCCAGCAGCCGCCTGGCCACGCCATCATCCACGTCGATCAGCCGCACCAGCGAATCGGCCCGCTGCACCGGCTGCTCCACCTGCTTGCGACTGGGACCGGACGAGGGAAGCCAGTCTGGTGGGGTGGCGCAGCCGGAGAGGAGGCCTGCCAAAATTGCAATAAAAAAATAAACCCCCACATTCTTTTATCTTGTTTTTCATTCAATATTTCCATTTCGGATTATTGTTCCGAGTAAGCTATAATCGTGTCCGATCCCATTTATTTTTCATTTACTGTTTATTGCATTTTCCATTCAAATACACATGAAACCAGGTCCCTTCCAAGCTCAAGTGGGAAATCCTTCAGCCGCTTGGTGGGCTTTGATCCATCGAGGAGATAACACCCATACCCGTATTCTTCCATCTGTCGGATATACTGACTCGCTGTTTTTCCTGAAACTCTCTCCAGTTGATCAGGGTATAACTCACTCAGAATGACAGGTTTGCGCCTTTTAAGCGCATTAGCTGCCCCGGCAAAAACGAGGGGTTCAGCCCCCTCGACATCAATTTTAATGATGTCTGGTGCGATATCAGGAAGAAGATCGTCGAGTCTTACAGCGCGGACTCGCGCTGACTCGATTCCCGGTTGCCTCAATCCGTCCCTTGTAACAAAAAGCCCCCCCGGGGTTGTCAGTATTTGTGCCCCAGTTAATCGAGAGTTCGCCAGCCTCGTCTGACAACGCATATTCCCAAAGATGAACACATGAGCGCAGACCATTCAGAGCAATAGTCTTCGCAAGCATGTTATAAGTAGTCGGTCTTGGCTCAAACGCATGAATTATTCCCGTTGATCCTACATGTTTGGCTGCCAACAAAGTAAACCACCCGATATTGGCGCCAATATCCAAAACTGTATCGCCTTCATGTAATCTGCTGGCAAAGAAAGCGGATTCACCGGGTTCCCAATCGTCATTCAAGCAGCCATGAGATACATATCGATCATGCAAGTCAATCCACATCAGATACTTATCAAGCACCGGGGTCACCACCCACTTAGACGTCGTCGCAAATTGAGCTTGCGAATACTTCGCAGCGAACTCTTGGCTAGATACCAGCGCCTTTCCAAGATTCTCAATAGAACCCAGTGACAAGTGGGCCTCTACTACTTCATTGCTTTCAGGTCCTCGCCCCAAAATCATATGAAACCCCGTCACGACATCTTCTTGGGTCAGACCCGATTTGGCGTGAGTACGCATTGAGTTGGAAAATAAAGATTTCATAATATTCACTACCCCTAATTAACGGAGACTACACGGTTTAAGAAAGAGACCCCATTGCGGCAAAATCACCTCGGGCTGGTAGCGCGCAGCAATTTCTGGCCACGCTTTTGCATCTTGGCGCGTATCGCGGGCGCATCTTGGTCATACAGCACTTTCTTGATCGCATGGACCAGGCTCGTGGTGGAATAAGGATCGAAGTACTCGGCGGCATCGTCGTATATCTCGCAGTGCACGGGAATATCCGAGGCGATGGTCAGGCCGCCGCTAGCCATCGATTCCACACCCGAGAAATCGAAGCCCTCACCCAGACTGGGGCAGACCGTGGCTGCGGCATGGCGGTAGAGAACGCGAAGATCAGGGGCCGGAATGGCGTTGAGCATGAACAGTTCACCACGATCAATCCAGCTCTGAAAGCCTTTAACGATAGATGTACAGTCCCAGCCCAGGGTCCCAACAATGACCAATTTGATATCCGGATCAATGTCCGCCTTGATCACTTCCCAGGCGGCGAGCAGTCTCGTATGGTTTTTGCGCGGCTCAACCGTGGAAACGATCAAAAAATATTTGAATGGCTTGTCGTAGAGTCGCTTGTAAAAGTTTTCTTGCTCCCTCAGCGTTAAAAAAAACGCTGGCACATGCCCATCCATCTTTTTCCACTCGCATCTGAAACATAGAGCCGTGACCGAATGATTCCAGGCACCCGCTCAAACGGCGAGTCCTCCCTAAAATAGTGATGCGACACCATGTTATGCAGGGTGATCGCCCGCTCGGCAGCTTCCGGGAAAAGTCTGAGCAAGTCCTGCCGGGTCGCTTCGGAAACACAAGCAAACCAGGCGCCGGATCGAACATTGTCCATCAACGCATAAAAATGCGTGGCCTGATGCCGCGATTTGTTGGGAATCGTGTGGGGCATCAGCACAGGAATCGCATCGTGGTAACGGATGACCATTGCGGTGCGATTATCGATGCGGGCAGGATACGGAGTCTGGCCGATGAAAACATCGAAGCCGCTGGTGTCAAGGCGAGGATATTTCGGATAGAGGCGCCAGTTGCGCGTGCTCAGCCCACACTGTGCAGGGTATTCCAGGGCACGGAACAGACTCGGTGGTTCGCAGGCGCGACGAGCGAAAAATCGGAGGCCGGCAAGGTTTTTGCGAACAGAGTGCGCCAGGTAAAGTCTTCAAAATACTTCGACTCAAAGCGGCTGAGACGGATCTTCCCGAAATTCGTAATCAACGAGATTTGAAGTGCCAACGCCTCTGATCGCTTCTGAAACCAGTCTTGAATGACCTCAAGAACATTGCGGTAAGGTCTTTCCAGCATCGAGATGATGACATTAGAGTAGCGCCCGTAACGCCGCGCTGTCAGCATCTTGCGTACCCAGCGGCCATCTCTATCAGGGGTGCCACGGGCCAGATGGCGACTATAGGTTTGCAGCATGCCTTCCACGTCGACCTGATCGATCTTGCGCAGGCCGCGAAAGAGCAAACGCATTTCCTGGAGGAATGCCGGCAAAACCCTCAAGGCCGGAAATAGGGCCAACAGCACTTTTGATTTTTTATCCGTCATTTTCCTTGCCGGTATCCATCGGCACCCTGGTTGAAGAAAACATAAGCGGTATCCACGTCGGTAAACTCTTTGGCAGCGTGCCGCAATGCAGAACAACGCCTGCCACAGCGGTTGCGGGTGTTTGAGTCGAAGAAAGCAATCTCTTTCATCAGATCCGACATGCCAGGCGCGCGCGATTGCCATAGAGAACATCCACGCCATAGGTTCCCAGAAATCTTGCAGGCAGTTCTGCGATTGCCCCTGCATAGGTGGCCACGCCGGTGCCTTTTTTCGAGCCCGAGGTTGCGGCCATCGATCATGATCGTTTTCTTGTTGGACATTTCTCTCAGCAACATCTTTCCTGATAAAAGGAATAGGCTTCTTCAATGTTGGAGAACTGATCCAGTTTTCCCCGATGAAGCACCAGAGCTTTACCGCAATGCTCCCGAATGTTGTGCGCTTCGTGTGACACCAGTACAAAAGCACGGCTCTTGCGCTTTTCAAACAATTCATGCTGGCATTTCTCATGAAAACGGGCGTCACCCACCGTGATCACCTCATCGATCAGAAAGCAGTCGAACTCCACCGCCATGGAAATGGCAAACGCCAGACGTGCGCGCATGCCTGATGAGTAGGTCTTGACCGGCTCGCGGAAATACTCACCCAGTTCGGCAAACTCCTGCACATAATCGAGCTTTTCACGGTAGTCGACGCCATAGACACGGCAGATGAAGCGCAGATTGTCCTGCCCGGTCAGACTGCCCTGAAAGGCGCCACCAAAGGCCAGCGGCCACGACAGGCTCATGCTCCGCCGAATGTGGCCATGCGTGGGCCGCTCTGCGCCACTCAGAATGCGGATCAGTGTCGATTTGCCCGCACCGTTGCGGCCGAGAATGCCAATCTTCTCACCCGGCCGAATGGTCAGGTTGATGCCATCGAGCACGGTGTGCGCTCCGCCCCGTATGGCATAGCGCTTGGTGATGTCGACCAGTTCGATCATTCGGGCTGCACCCTGCGGCCGGTTTCACGCACCAATGCCAGTCCAACGAAAGTGAGCAGCAGGTTGGCAATGGCGAAGTACACCGGATCTTCATAGGTGGGTACCACTGTTCCGAAGTAGCCATGACGAATCATCTCGACCCCATGCAGCATCGGCAGCCAGAGCACCGCCTCCTGGGCCGCCTTGGGCAGCCAGTGCACCATGAACATGGCACCGGAGAGCGGAAACAGCAGATAGGTGACGATGTGCCAGGTGCGCTCGAAGGTCTCTGAGCGCTCCGAAAAGGCGCCGATGATCAACCCCATGGCGATGGCGAACCAGGTCAGCAGCAACCAGCCACCCAGCAGAACGCCGATGTCCTGCGGCCATTGGATGGAGCCGATGGAGACGAAAAAGAGTGTCAGCACCGCGAATGAGCCGCAGGCACCGACGATCTCCAGCAGCAGCCGGGCAGCAAAGATGTCGAGCACCCTGACGTTGCGGTGATACATCAGGCTCAGGTTGGGCTCGATCGCCTTGGCGCAGCGGTTGGCCGCGTTGCGCCACAGCAGCACCGAGGAGTAGCCGGTGATGGCAAAGGCAATGATCGGAATGTTGGAGACGGTGTGCAGCCGGGTTGCAGACCACAGGGCCGCCACGCCAAGGGTGAACAGCATCGGCTCGAACATCAGCCAGAGGGTGCCCAATCCATGCCGCCCATAACGGGTGATGACTTCGCGCAGCAGCAATGCGCCGATCACGCGGCGCTGAACGGCAAAGGAGCGAAGCAGCCCGGAACCGGTCATGGCGGCTCAATCCTGATGTTCGCGGATGCCGGCAATCAGCATGCCCAGCACCCCCCAGCTGATCAGTCCCAGCACCAGCACCGAGGCGATGTTGCGAATCCGTCTCGGCTCCAGCGCCTGGTCGGGCAGGCTGGGCTGGGCGACCCGTTCGAGGTAGAGCTGCTGGCGCTGCGCTTCGTTGCGGGCCAGCTCCAGGGTGCTCATGGCACTGGCGAGCATCTTGTCGGCAAACTCCTTCTCCAGTGCCAGCCGCTGGAACTCCGCCGCCTTGCCGGCCAGGGAGCGGTCGCCGCCCGCCACGCGCATCGATGCGGCCTCGATCTCCTGTTCGAGCAACTGGATACGCTGTTGCAGCAGTGGCAGTTGCGGGTTCTCCCTGGCCACCCGCTCCAGTTGCAGGCGCTGCGCCTTGGTGGCGATCAGCTCTTCTTGCAGTTTGGCGATCTGTTGCAGGGGGATGCTCGATTGCCGCTCCGGGTCGATCACGCCCTGGGCATTGCGGTACTGGGCCAGCGCCAGCGCGGCACTCTTGGCCTTGGCTTCGAGATCGCTCACCTCCTTGGCGGCATAGCGGATCAGGTCATCGCGTCCGCGCTCGTTCAGGCGGTTGACCAGTTGCTCGCCCAGTTCCAGCAGCCGGCGGTTGATCGCCTCAGCCTGCTGCGCGCTGAAGGCACGCACCGTCAGGATGCTGATCGATGAGGTGGGGTCGAGCTGGATGGTGACCTGCTTCTGAAAGTAGCGGTGAAAGTTCTCGAAGCTGTCATCCCAGTCGAGCCCGGGAAAGCGGCTCAGCAGGTCCAGATCGGCTGCGCTGTAGGCCTGCTTGATGCCCAGCTCGCCATCGAGCGCCCGCACCGCATCGCGCGACAGCATGAAGTTCTGCACGGCATGGGCATCATCCTCGGCGCGGGCAAAACCGGCCCCCTTCAGCAGGAAGCCGAGTGGTGAGGTACTCTGACGCTCCGGGCTGCGGATGACGAAATGGCTCTCGGAGATGTAGACATCCGAGGCCAGCAGGCCGTAGTAGATCAGTGCCAGCAGGGTCGGCAGGACCACGGTGGCCAGAAACAGCGGACTGATGCGCTGGAGGGCGGCTGGCAGACGTTGCGAAAGCTTCATGTCGAATCGTTCGGGTGAGTTGTCGGTGTGGTTGCAGGCTGTCGCTCGATGCCTGTGGCTTCACTGCGCAGATCGGTGAGCAGGTCGATGGTGGTGGCAATCTGCGCCTCGGTGTGGGTGGCGCTGATAAAGAATCGCAGCCGCGCCGCCCGCTCTTCGACGGCCGGATGGATGATCGGCTGAACGTTGATGCCCTGTTCGAACAGCCGGTTCGACAACCTGACCGCCTCGAACGAGCTGCCAGTGAGCAGCGGCACCACCGCAAAACCCTGTGAATGGCCGGTATCGAGCCCCGCCTGGCGGGCACGCCGCAGAAAGTCCTGCGCCCGCGCCTGCAGCAGTGCCACCCGCTCGGGTTCACGCTGCATGATGCGCAGCGCCTGCAATGAGGCCGCCGCCAGCACCGGCGAGATGCCGACGCTGTAGACGAAACCGGGCGCCGCGTACTTCAGGTGCTCGACCAGCGCCCGCTCGCCGGCGATGTAGCCGCCGCAACCGGCCAGGCTCTTGCTGAGCGTGCCCATCCAGATGTCGACTGCGCTGGCAGCGACGCCGCACTGCTCGTGCAGTCCGCGGCCGGTGCGGCCCAGCACGCCCAGCGAGTGCGCCTCATCCACCATCAAAAAGGCCTTGTGCCGCTGTTTGATCTCGACCAGCGCCGGCAGATCGGGCAGGTCACCATCCATGCTGTAGTGGCCCTCGACCACGATCAGCACCCGCTCGAACTGTCCGCGAAGCTCGCTCAGCAGGGCATCGAGCGCCTGAGTGTCGTTGTGCGCAAAGGCACGGCGCGCGCTGCCGGCAAGTTTGATCCCTTCGAGCACGCTGTTGTGGATGAGCTGGTCGTGCAGCACCAGATCGCGCGGACCGAACAGGTAGCCGATGGTGCTGACATTGGTGGCATGGCCGCTGACGAAGACGATGCAATCTTCCACGCCATAGAGTTCGGCGATGCCCTGTTCCAGCTCGCGCTGAACCGGCCGCTCGCCCGCCACCAGGCGGCTGGCCGAGGCCGAGGTGCCGTAGCGCTCGATCGCCTGTTGCGCCGCCCGGTTGACCTCGGGATGGCCGCACAGACCGAGGTAGTTGTAACTGGAGTAGTTGATGAAGGGGCGGCCACCGATGCGGGTCACTGCATCGGCCACCCCGTCATGGGCCTTGAAGAAGGGGTTGTCGATGCCGAAGCGCTCGGCCGCCACCTTGGGCACGACGATCTTCTCGTACTGCGGATGGCGATCGAAGCGGCAGAACTCATCGGGTATCTGTGCCGAGGTGGAGTTGCGCCGCACGCCGGTTGTGCCTAGCGGCCGCTCCTGGCCGATGCGTCTGTCGAGCACACGGTGGATCAGCCGCTGCTTGTCGATGCCACCGCCCGGAGTTTGGCTCATCCGGCCACCCTCCCGGCGTCCCGCAGCGCCTTGGCCGTGTTGGCCAGTTCGGCGATCTCCTGCGCATCTGCCACCTCGCCATGCTGTCTGGCCATCTGCTGTACCAGCAGATCGAGCGATTCGGCGCCGCTGGCCTCGCTGGTTTCGTCGGCCAACAGCCGGTCGAGGATGCGGGCCGTCACCTGCTCGATCGTCGGCGCTTCGTTGAGCAGCATCACCGGCAGGCGAATGCCGAACTGCTGCTCCAGCCCCAACGCCAGTTCGACCATCATCAGTGAGTCCATGCCGAGTTCGTGCAGTGAACGGTTGCGGTCGATGCGCTCGGCACCGAGGCTGAGAATCTGCGCCACCTGCTGGAGCACCACGTCACGCAACAGCTCATGGGCCTCGGCGGGCGTCCTGTCGGCCAGCAGGGTGCGAAAATCGATCTCCTGCTCCATGCCCTGCTGCTTCTGCGCAAACTGCCGATTGAGCTCATCAAAACGGCTGGCGTGGGCGGAAGGCAACAGCCGCGACAGCACCTTCCAGTCGAAATCGGCCACCGTCACCGGACCGGCGCATGGCTCGCTCAGCAGTTGCTCCAACTGATCGAGCGCCTGCTCGGCCGTCAGCGGCGGCCGGCCCAACCGCTGTTCGAGCTGCGCCTTGGTCGCCTCATTGCGGCTCAGGTAACCCGCATCGCCGATCGGTCCCCAACCGATGCAGGTGGCCGGCAGGCCGGCGGCCCGCCGCATCCGCGCCAGCACCTCGAGCGCGCCATTGGCGGCCACGTAGTTGGCCTGCCCCGGATTGCCGATGCCGGTGGTGATCGATGAATAGAGCACAAAGTGCCTGATCGGCAGATCGAGGGTGAGCCGGTGCAGGTTCCAGGCGCCCAGCAGCTTGGGCCGCAGCACCTGGGCCATGCGCTGCGCATCGAGGCTGCCGATCAACCCGTCATCGAGGCTCATGGCGGCATGGACGATGCCGGTGAGCGGTGGCCCCTGCTGTTTGATCCGCTCGATCAGCTCGGCAACTGCCGCCGCATCGGTGACATCACAGGCCAGTGGCGTGACTTCGACGCCGCTGGTCCGCAGCGCCTCCACCGCCTGTCGTGCATCCGGGGTGTCGGCGCCACGCCGGCCGAGCAGCAGCAGATGGCCCACGCCACGCGCCGCCAGTCGCTGGGCGGTGGCGAGCCCGAAGCCGCTCAGACCACCGCTGATCAGCCAGCGCTCCTCTTTGCCGCACTGCAACTGCGGCAGCGGCGCATCCGGCTCGATCCGCGTGGGCGGTGCATCGAGCGTCACCACGATCTTGCCGATGTGGCGGGACTGCTGCATGACCCTGAAGGCCTCGACCACCCGCTCCGCCGCGAAGCTGCGCTGCGGCAACGGGGTCAGCACGCGCTGCTCGAACAGCGCCATCACTTCGCCGAACAGCCGCTCGGCCAGTGCCGGTCGCGCGGTGAGAAGCTGGTCGGCATCGATGCCGAAGTAGCTGATGTTCTCCTTGAAAACACGCAGCCCGATCGGGGTGTTCTCGAAAAAATCACGCTTGCCGAGTTCGAGAAAACGCCCGAATGGCTTGAGCAGCCGCAGATTGCAGCGGACGGCTTCACCCGCCAGCGAGTTGAGCACCACATCGACCCCTTCGCCCGCAGTGACCTCCATAATCTGATCGGCAAATGCCAGCGTGCGCGAATCGAACACATGGTCGGCGCCGAGCAGCCGCACGAAATCGCGCTTCTCGTCACTGCCGGCCGTGGCAAAGATCTCCGCGCCCAGATGGCGGGCCAACTGGATGGCAGCCATGCCGACGCCACCGGCCGCGCCATGGATCAGCACCCGCTCGCCGGGTTGCAGATCGGCCAGATGTTTGAGGGCATAGTAGACCGTAAAGAAGACCGTCGGCACCGTGGCCGCGCTGGCGAAGGACCAGCCCGCCGGCATGCGGGCCACCGCGCCGGCACGGGTCACGACATGGCTGGCGAAACAGGAGGCGCCAAAACCCATGACGGCGTCGCCCGGCGCCAGATCCTGCACGGCGTCGCCCACCCGGCTGACGACCCCGGCGAATTCCAGCCCCAGACTGGCACCGGCAAAGCCATTCTCGACCGCCTCATCGGGCAAAAGGCCCATCAGATACATGACATCGCGGAAGTTGAGCCCCACCGCCCGCGGCATCACCTCGATCTCATGCCCGGCCAGCGGCTGCTCGGCAGCCGGTAGCCAGCGCAGGTTTTTCAGCTTGCCGGGCAGGTGGAAGTCGAGCCGGTAGCGGGCTGCACCGTTCGGGTCGGCCACCCTCTGCCGGGTCGCCTGCTGCATGCACAGTGCATGGCGCGCCGATTCGGTCAGCACGATTTCACTGGCACCGTCGGGCTGGAGCAGCTCCTGGCTCAGCCGTGCCGCCAGATCGGCGGCCTCCAGATCGCAGGCAATGTCGATCAGCGTGCAGTCGAACATCGGGCACTCATTCATCAGCACCCGTCCGAAACCCCAGACTGCCCCTTGGTGCGGCTGGACCGTTGCCGAAGCAGGCAGCCCATCGGCCAGGGCACCACCATGCGTGACGAGCCACAGCTGTGGCACGACTTCGCTCGCGCTGTACAACAGCTGCTGGATCAGTGCCGGCAGCGCCATCGGCCACTGCAACGCGGTTTCGGGACAGAACGGCTGCCAGCCACGCAGCAACAGCAGGTGGTCACAGCCGGCCGCGATGGCCTGCGCCTCGGTTTCCGCCTCAGCCATCATCACCTGCTGCCCCTGCTGCTCAAGCCGTTGTCGCAACGAGTGGGCCAGCGCCGCAGAGGCTTCGTCGATCAGCAGCAGCCAGCGCTCGGCTTCGGGCGCTGGCTCGACCGGCAGGCGCTCGATCTGCTCCGGTCGCCGGGCCAGCAGCAGATGGCTGCCAGCGTTCAGCCCTGCGGGCAGGGTCGGTTCGTTCAGAAGTTCGATCGCCTCGAACTGCGCTTCGGCCAGCAGTTGCCGCCAGACCTCCGGCGCCTGCAGTGACGACAGCGGCCGGCGCGGTTGCGCCTGATCCTCGCTCCACCAGTCGGCGTCGAGCCCACCCAGCAGGTCGGCGCTCCAGTCGGCATGCTGCTCGGCCAGCAGCAGCAGGCCACCCTGCGTCAGCCACTGCCGCGCCTGCGCCAATGCCTGATGAGGAAACGGCGCACGGTGCACGACATGGCGCAGCACCACGACATCGAAGGGTTGCAGCGCCACTTTCTGCGCCGACAGCGTCCAGTCGGCCAGGTCGATACCCAGAACGGTGACATTGCGCATCTTCTCGAACTCGGCCTGCTGTCGCTGGCAGTGCACCTCATCGCTGTGCAGCAGCAGATACTCCATGCGCTCTTCCTGCAGCGCCGCGGCGAAATGGCGCGGCAGCGCACTGGGTCCCGAGGCGAGCTCCAGAACACGCAACCGGCGCCCGGCAGGCTGCGCCGCCTGCAACAGCTCCAGCAGCTTGCGCACAGCCCAGCCGCTGCCGAGATGGAGCGGATCCTCATCGAGCAGGGTTTCGGCCAGCGGTGAGTGGCTCACTTCGCGGGCCAGCACATCGGCAGACGCCTCACCCCGGAGCAGCCGTGGCAGTTGGCAGCCAACCCGCCCCAGCAGCGTCAGTTGCGCGACCGCAGCGGGCGCATCACGCAACAGCGTCTGCCAGATCAGTGCGGCCTGCGGCAGTTCTGCGGCCGGAAGCAACCGCCAGAGGCCATCCACCTCTTCGAGCAGCCCCTCCTCGCTCAGCAGCTCAGCCATCCAGCGCAGATAGGCCGACGCGGCAACCGGCCCCTGCATGGCGGCCTGCAGTGCCTCCTGACCCGGTTGCGCCACAGCCATGAAGGCCTCGTGGATGAACGACAGCGTCAATGCTTCGATCAGCGGCAGCGTCTCACCAAACCAGAGCTGCCGCGCCAGTCTCTCTTCGTGCTGCAGAAACTGCTGCCGCACCGTTTCGGCAAGTTGCGCCGGCGCCGGAAACTGGCTGGTCGCCAGATCGCGCGGATGCGGGCGCAGCCTCGGCACGATGCGCCAGCGCATCGGTGCGCCATGCGTCGGCACGACCAAGGGTGCGGCACGGAACCGGCACCCCTCCATCCGTGCCACCAGGGCACCATCGGCATCGAACAGCTCGAAATCGGCCAGCACCGAACGCAGACCGTGACGCAGCAGCCGCGCCCGGAGCGAGCTGATCGAAGTTTCGCGATGGCGGTGCAACCGGGTGATCTTGATCGGCAGAAAGGCCACGCCTCGTCCGGCTTCGATCTGCGGCTGAAAGAAATCGACCAGGCTCTGACAGGCCAGATCGAGCAGCGCCGGATGGAGCAGATAGCGGGAGTCATCAGCCACTTCAGCCGGCGCACTCAGCTGCGCCTCGAGCAGATCGCCATCGATGCACAGCTCCCGCACGCCCTGAAAAGCCGGGCCGTAGCCGAGCCCGACTGCGGCGGTCAGGGCGTAGTGGCTGGCATGGTCGACCGTGCGCTCGGCCACCGCGACCGGGGCGATCATCGACCGCGCTGCTTCGCTGCCCGGCAGATCGAGCAGGCGGCCGGTGGCATGCAGCGCCCACGGCTCTTCGCCAAGCCGCTGGCGGCTGCTGATCTGAAAGCCGCCATCGCGTGGATTGAGGGTGAAGCGCAGTGTCCGCGCCCGCTCACCATCGAACACCAGTGGCGCGACGATATCGAGCTGCTCGAACCCCGTTTGCGGCTTGCCATGCCACAGTTGCGCCGCCGCGAGCGCCATCTCGGCATAGGCCGCCGCCGGAAACACCACGGCGCCGCCCACCTGATGGTCGGCCAGCCAGGGCAAGGACCGCGGATCGAGCGTGTTCTCCCAGCCGGCCTCCAGCTCGGAGAGGCGCCAGCCCAGCAGCGGATGGATGCGCCGCCGCTGGATCAGGCCATGGCTTTCGCTGGAAACCGGATGCCAGTGCCGCTCACGCTGCCATGGATAGTTGGGCAGGGCGACCCGCCGCCCCACTGCCGGAAAGTAGGCCGTAAGGTTCGGCTGCGCTGCAAGCAGGTGGGCACGCAGGGCCGCCTCTTCGATCCGCTCCGGGCCGTCGTCGTCGCGGCGCAGTGTCGGCAGCACCCGTCCCACCCGGTTCGCCGACTTGAGCCCTTCACCGAGGTAACGCTGCAGGATGGCATGGGGGCCGATTTCGATGAAGCAGCCTCCACCCAGAGCAATGGCACGCTCGACACCCCTGGCGAACTGCACCGGCTCACGCACGTTGCGCCACCAGTAGCCGGCATCGAGCCGTTCTGTGCTCAACTGTTCGCCGGTCACCGTCGAGACAAAGTGCACACCGCTCGAACTGGTCGGTACCAGTTCTGCCAGGCTCTCGCGCAACGGCTGCTCGATCGGGTCCATTCGCCGACTGTGGAAGGCGTAATCGAGGTCGAGCAGCCGATAAAAGACCCCCTTGGCTGTCAACTCGGCACCGAGGGTTTCAAGGTCGGCCAGGCTGCCCGAGAGCGTGACATTGCCGGCACTGTTGATGCCGGCAATCTCCACTTCCAG
Organism: Pseudomonadales bacterium; assembly: GCA_024234215.1. Classification (NCBI taxonomy): domain Bacteria; kingdom Pseudomonadati; phylum Pseudomonadota; class Gammaproteobacteria; order Pseudomonadales; species Pseudomonadales bacterium. The sequence continues at coordinate 101,438 of JACKOQ010000004.1, read as the reverse complement.
AGCAGCGCCAAGCGCCTCGATGCAGGCTTCGGCCTCCGCAGCCGACAGCGCGACGGCCGCCATGCGCCCACTGCCCCTGGTCAGCCCCTGCGCGGCGCTGCGGGCACAGATCAGCCGCGCAGCCTGCTCGAGGTCGAGCGCGCCGGCACACCAGGCCGCCGCGACCTCACCGACGCTGTGTCCCAGCACCAGCAGCGGCTGCACCCCACGCTCGCGCAGCAACTGGGTGATGGTCACCTGCATCGCAAACAGCAGTGGCTGGGCCACGGTGGTGTCGTCGAGTCGCGAAGCCTCCGACTCCAGTTCGGCCCGCACCGAGAAACCGCTCAGCGGTTGCAGAACCGAATCCACCTCGGCCAGCAGTTCGACAAAACGGGGAGATTCGCCCAGCAGTCGCTGCCCCATGCCATGCCACTGCGCGCCATTGCCGGAGTAGACAAAAACCACTCCCCCTGCTTCGGGCAGAGCGGTCTCGACCACGACTTCGGCCACCTGCCCGGCCTGCGCAAACTGCTCCAGCAGCTCCGGCAGTGCCGTGGCCGGTTCGGCCCGTAGCGCAAGGCGCTGCGCCATCCACTCACGGTCCTGCACGACCGAACAGGCCAGGTCGTAATAGGCTTCAGCGGGCTGTTCGCGCAGCAGCCGGGCATAGTCCGCCGCCATCGCCCGCAGCGCCTCGTGCGTGCGGGCCGACAGAAACAGCGGCGGCGCTGCCACCGGCTCAGGTCGATGACTGCCCTGCAGCAGCCGCAGCGGCGGCTCCTGCAGCAACACATGGGCATTGGCGCCGCCGAAGCCGAATGAATTGACGCCCGCCACCAGCCGCCCGCCGGACTGGGGCGTCAGTTCGGTGTTCCGGGTGACCAGACTCAGATTCAGCCCGGCAAAGTCGATATGGGGATTGGGCGTGTGCAGATGCAGCGAGGGGGGCAAGGCGCGGTGTTGCAGGCAGAGCACGGCCTTCACCAGGCCCGCCATGCCGGAGGCTGCCTCCAGATGGCCCAGGTTGCTCTTGACCGATCCGATCGGCAGCGGCCGATCGCTTGGGCGCGACTGGCCATAGACCTGACCGATCGCCATCGTCTCGACCGGATCACCCACCGCAGTGCCGGTGCCATGCGCCTCGATGAAATCGACCTGTTGCGGCGCCAGGCCGCTGCGGCGCAACACAGTGCGCATCAGCTCGCTCTGACCCTCGGCGCTGGGAATGGTGATGCCCTTCTTGTTGCGGGCACCATCGCTGTTGGTGCCGCTGGCCAGGATCACCGCCTTGATCGGATCACCATCGGCCAGTGCCCGCGACAACGGCTTGAGAAACAGCATCGCGCCGCCTTCGGCACGGACATAGCCATCCCCTTCGGCATCGAAAACCTTGCAGCGCCCCTGCGCCGAGAGCATCGAAGCCTTGGTGAAGCCCACGAATGGAAAAGGATGCAGCAGCAGATTGACCCCACCCACCAGTGCCGCTTCGGCCTCGCCGCTGCGCAGACTGTTGCAGGCATGGTGCAGCGCCACCAGCGATGATGAGCAGGCGGTGTCGACAGCCAGTGAAGGGCCATGCAGGTCGAACACATAGGAGAGCCGGTTGGCGACGATGCTCAGCGTGTTGCCGGTCATGAAGTGGCTGGTGATGCTGGAAAGGTCATCCAGCGCCCGCATGCCGTAATCGAGCCCGGCGATGCCGACATAGACCGCGCACTGGCTGCCGGCCAGTGCTGAGGGTCGCTGCCCGGCGTTTTCGAACGACTCCCACGCCAGCTCCAGCAACAGACGCTGCTGCGGATCCATCCAGGCCGCTTCGCGGGGCGAAATGCCGAAGAATTGCGCATCGAACGCATCGATGCGCGACAGCACACCGGCCGAGAAGGTGATGCTGCGCCCCGCCTCGCCGCGCTTCGGGTGTTGCAGCGTCTCAACCGCCCAACGCTCATCGGGAATGGCGCTGACCAGATCCCGCCCCTCCTGCAGCGCTCGCCAGAAGGCCTGCTCATCCTCCATGCCACCCGGGAAACGGAAGGCCATGCCGACGATGGCCACGGCTTCGGCATTCTGCTCGACGGACGATTCAGCGGGCTTTTTCGGCACTGCCTGGCGACTTGGATTTGCGTTATTGCTCAAAAAAGTGCGGGGATCCATAGGGCCGTGATGATGCTCCTCAAGGCGCGCCTGCATCAGTACGGCGCCAAGCCATGCGATGCAAAATGACGAAAAAAACTTATTCTATAAAAATCAAAATGATATAAATATCCTTACCCTATATGACAATTGTAACTTTATTCTTGCGCCGATGGCATCGCAAGCAATCCGGGTTCCACCGCCAGACGCAGCAGCGCTGCCACGCTGAGTGCGTCGGTGATGCGTCCATCCAGCGCCATGCCGATCGCCTGTTGCAGCGGCAGGCGCCAGACCTTCAGCAGTTCGGTCTCCTCAGGTTCGGCCTCGCCCTCGATCAGTCCTTCGGCCAGGAACAGCTCGCCCACCTCATCGGTGACCGAGTTGGAGGTGTGCAGCGTCAGCAGATGGCGCCAGCGCGCTGCCCGCAGGCCGGTCTCCTCCTGCAGTTCGCGCTGGGCTGCCCGCAGCGGCGGCTCATCGAGCGGACAGCCACCCATCGGAATCTCCCAGGAGTAGCTGCCAAGGCTGTAGCGGAACTGGCCGACCAGATAGGTGTGGCCACTGTCATCGACCGGCACGATGCCGATGGCCCGGCTCTTGAAGTGCACCACCCCATAGATGCCGCGCCCGCCGCGCGGATTGATCACCTGCCGCTCGCTCACCTGAATCCAGGGGTTGTCATACAACTGCCGACTCTCCAGCGTGGTCCATGGATTGTGCTGCTCATCTTCATCAATCACCGCAACTCTCCTGTGGTCTGTGCGCTCTTGCGCCACCCTGTGCTCGATCATCTGTTCACCAAAGACAGCAGCTTCCCTGCTTGACACAATGGTCCTGATCATCAAAAATGCCCGACCTATTTTTGACCGTTCGGCTATGTAGCTCAGCCGGTTAGAGCACAGCACTCATAATGCTGGGGTCGGTGGTTCGAGTCCACCCATAGCCACCATCTCCTCTCAAACACAAAAGCCAGCGCAACGCTGGCTTTTGTTCATTCTTTCTGCATACAAAGGCACGACCTTTGCCCTTCCACTTTTTACCCAAAGTGTCAGCTTTTTTTACACTTTCCGTTTTTAAAAATTTTATTTTTAATTCAATGTCTTGTTTGTTTATTTGTGTAGATTTAAGTCAAATCGATTAAATAAAAATCACAAAAAACAAGATTTTCTTTACAGATATCTTTTCTTCGATCACCCACCCGAGCTCCGCTTTCGACTCAACGGATTGAAACAAAAGAAATTAATTTTAATGCCATGACTATTGCTTTTTATTGGCTGCTGACTTGGGTCTCCCGGTCGCAAGAAATGCACTGTCCAAAATGGCAAACCGAGAGCATGAAGGAATCCACCAAGATCAGCAGCGCGCTGCTGGGAGCCGCCGCAATCATTCGCTGCACGACGGCAAGCGCCTCGCCGATTCTGCAGATCGTCGCCGGTGCGGCACTTAATCCGACCTTGGCGATTCATGAAGAGGTCACCGGCGATGCCGGCGGCACCGCCTATCCCGGCCCAACTGCCGGAGGACCGGGGGTGCCATCGGCAGCAGCTGGCTGGCCCAACAGTCCGCCAAATGTCGCAACCGGCTTTGCTCCGGACCCCAGCTTTGGAAACACATTAGGCACCTCGGGCTTCCATGGCAGCTACCTCTACCTGAACGAGGCAGCCTATGTCACCTTCCAATACATGCGCGCGGGAGACTCCCAGCTCATCAACCACTTCTACATTGACGATGACCTGAATGGAACCTATACGGAGCTGTTTAGAACGCAATCCACCCCACCCTGCACGGTGAGTGGCACCACCCCGGTCTGCACTGCAAACGGCGGCTTTTCCAGCCAGAATGAATACACCTTCTGGCTGAATGCCGGTCTGGTGCCCTTCATGTACACGACCGGAAATGGTGTCGATCTGATCAATGATGGCACCAACAACCCGCCCACGGAGGCTGGAAACTCACCGGGTTACTTCCTCGGGGTCGATCCCTACAAGGCGATTGCGCAGTATCAAACATCCGGCAAGGCCGTCTATGCCGGGCTGAGCGATCTGCCGGGTTCGGGTGACCATGACTTTCAGGATCGGGCGTGCGCATCTCGGTGCCCGAGCCGGGCAGCCTCTTTCTGCTCAGCGCTGGCTTGATCGGCATGGGCTTGGGCCGGCGACGGCTGGGACGGGCCGCCTGAGACGACAGGCCAAGGCCGGCGTGGATGGGTGGTGGAAGTTCCACTGCCCATCCACACGCCCGCCTCAGATCTGAAACGAACGGTGACGTCCGCCAGCTCTCAGGAACACCCAGAAACCTCAGCGAAAAGCATTGCGCAGTGCGGGTGCCGTGCGCGCTTCCTTCACGCGGCTACTGCGGTGCCGCCGCGAGAATCGCAGCAATTTCACCCTGATTGAGCAGCTCCTGTTTCAGCAATGCCTTGGCCAGCAGGTCGAGTTGCGCACGGTGCCCCTGCAAGATCGCCTCGGTCCGCATCTCGGCAGTGTGCAGCAGCCGCTCCACCTCCTGATCGATGCGTGCCAGGCTGGCTTCACTGAAGTCCCGAGGCTGAGCGATGTCGCGGCCGAGAAAGGGATGCTCCTCGCTCAGCGGCAGGCTGAGCGGTCCCAGTTCGCTCATGCCCCACTCCGCCACCATTTTGCGCGCCAACCGTGTGGCCTGCTTCAGGTCATCGGCGGCCCCGGAGCTGACCACGCCAAAGACCAACCGTTCGGCGCCACGTCCACCCAGCAGGATCGCCAGCCGGTCGCTGAAGTAATCCTCGGTGAAGTGGTGACGCTCCTCTTCGGGAAGCTGTTCGGTCAGGCCCAGCGCGCGGCCGCGCGGGATGATCGAAATGCGTGTCAACGGGTCGGCGTGCTCGACATGGACGGCGGTCAGGGCATGGCCTGCCTCATGGTAGGCGATCCGTTCACGGTCATGTTCGTTCAGCAGCTCCTCGCGCATCGAGCCGAGCATCACCTTGTCCCGCGCCTCGTCGAAATCGGCGGCCGTGAGTTGCTCCCGGTCCAGTCGGGCGGCATTGAGCGCTGCCTCATTCACCAGATTCTGCAGGTCGGCGCCCGAAAATCCGACCGTGCGGGCGGCGATCTGCTCAAGATCGACATCGCTGGCAAGCGGCGTCTTGCGCGTGTGCACCTGCAGGATCTTGAGCCGCGCCGCCGAGTGCGGCAGATCGAGGGTGATCTTGCGGTCGAATCGCCCTGGTCGCAGCAAGGCGGGATCAAGCACATCGGGTCGGTTGGTGGCCGCCAGCACCACCACGGCCTCTTCCGGCTCGAATCCGTCCATCTCGGAGAGAATCTGATTGAGCGTCTGCTCGCGCTCATCGTTCCCCCCGCCCAGGCCAGTACCGCGCACCCGTCCAATCGAATCGATCTCGTCAATGAAAATCAACGCTGGCGCTTCGGCGCGCGCCTGTCGGAACATGTCCCGCACCCGCGAGGCGCCCACACCCACGAACATCTCGATGAACTCGGAGCCACTGACGCTGAAAAACGGCACTTCGGCTTCGCCCGCAGTGGCCTTGGCAAGCAGCGTCTTGCCAGAACCGGGCGGCCCCATCATCAAAATGCCATGCGGCACTCGGGCGCCGATCCTGGTGTACTTTTGGGGGTGCTTCAGATAGTCGATCACCTCAAGCAGATCCTGCTTGGCCACATCGACACCGGCCACCTCATCGAACTTCACCCGGATGCGGCTTTTGTCATAGCGGTGAGCACGTGAGCGAGAAAAATCGAACAAGCCGCTGCCCCCCATGCGCTGCGCCATCATCCTGCTGCTGTAGAGAAAAAAGACAAAAAGCAGCAGCCACGGCAACACGGCAATCACCGCCCTCAGCCAGAATGGATTTTCAGAGGATTGGCCCTTGATCGTCACCCCCTTCTGCTCCAGCAGCGGCAGCAGTTGTGGATCCTGCCAAGGCGGCAAGACCGCCCTGAACCGCCCGTTTTGCCCCGCGCTCCATTCACCACTGACACGGTCTGGACTCAGTGTGACCTGGCGAACTCGTCCGCCATCCACCGCCTGCTTGAACTCGCTGTAGCTGATTTCGACCGGTCGGCTCGAACGGCTGGAATCAAAAACCGTATACAAAGCCAGAAAAAACAGCGTAAACAGCAGTGCAAACCAGTGGCTCGAAGAGTTTGGTCTGGGCTTGGATTGGTTGTCCATGTCGCTCTGTGGCCAGTGAAAAGTGGAATGTGCATCCTGCTCCATGCGTCGATATGCGGGATCGATTGCCGTCCCGGCCGAGAATAGCAAGACCACAACGGAAAAAGGGCTGCCAAGCAGCCCTTTTTCTCTCGATCAACCATCATACGCGAATCGATCAACCCGCGAATGGGCACTTCTCCACGGAGGCCGAGCCGCTCTGGCTGCCCGTCTTCGAGTGGCCCCACGGATGGACCCGCACCGGCAGGTCGGCGTAGCCCTTGATGAAGGTCGATTTGTTGCGCACCGGCGTGCCCACCACCTCGACCGTCTCGAACCGCTTGAGAATCTCTTCCCAGGCAACACGCAGTTGCATCTCCGCCAGACGGTTGCCCATGCAGCGGTGGATGCCGAAGCCGAACGACAGGTGGTGCCGCGGGTTCTCGCGGTCGATGATGAACTCATAAGGACGGTCGATCACCTCGGCGTCGCGGTTGCCCGAGACATACCACATGATCACCCGGTCACCCTTCTTGATCTTCTTGCCACCCAGAAGGGTGTCCTGGGTCGCAGTGCGCGCCATGTGGGTCAGCGGCGTCTGCCAGCGGATGATCTCCGGCACCAGTCGTGGAATCAGGTCGGGGTTGGCGCGCAGCTTGCGATACTGCTCCGGATTCTCGTTCAGTGCCACCACGCCGCCCGACAGCGAGTTGCGGGTGGTGTCGTTGCCACCGACGATCAGCAACATGAGGTTGCCGAGGAACTCCATCGGCTTGAGGTTGCGGGTCGATTCGCCATGCGCCAGCATCGAGATCAGGTCATACGCCGGTGGTGCGTTGACCCGCTCGTTCCACAGCTTGGTCATGGTGCCGAGGCACTCCTCGATCAGGATCCGCTCGCGCTCGTCGTCCGACGAGACGAAGCCGTCGATCGCCGGCTGCGAGGTGGCCACGTCGGACCAGAAGGTCAGCTTGCGCCGCTCCTCGAACGGAAAGTCGAACAGCGTCGCCAGCATCTGCGTGGTCAGCTCGATCGAGACCCGCTCGACCCAGTTGAAGGTCTCACCAACCGGCAGCGCGTCGAGAATGCCGCAGACCCGCTGGCGGATGATCGGCTCGAGCCTGGCCAGGTTGGTCGGTGCCACCACCCCCTGCACGGTGCGGCGCTGGTTGCCATGCTCCGGCTCATCCATGCCGATGAAGCTGGTGGTGTTGAAGCTGGCGCGGTTCTTGCGAATCGAGATGCCATCGGCCGAGGAGTAGACCTGCGGGTTGCCCTCGACCTCCATGATGTCCTTGAATTTGGTGACCGACCAGTAGGGGTCACCATGCTCCATCGAGCTTTGCGCAGTAGTGAACCGGCTCCTCCTTGCGCAGCCGGTCGAAGAAGGGCCACATGGTGTTGGTGTGGAACAGCGCCGACTGCGCGACGTCATACTGCTCCAGCGGAATCGAATAGGGATCCTTGCCATACATGCTGCGGGGGTCGTTCGCCGCCTGCTCCAAGACCCGTTCAGCCACCTTGTCTACACCTGTGCTCATGATGCTCTCCGCCTTGATGTTGGGTTCTGTTTTTTAATACGTCTCAAGCTTCGGTTGGTCAGCAAGGCCCACCAGACAGCGCGCCTTTTGATTACCCCATAAATAATCAATCCATTGAAATATTGCCTGTCTGGGTAACAACCAAAGTTTCAATGGACTCAAAACGATGATGAGCCGTCAGTTGCTGGCACAAGGCCAGCAACTGACGAACACCGATCTCTCGATCACATGCCAAATTACAGCGGACGAAGCTGAACTGGCAGGTCAGAAAAGCCCTTGATGAAGGGCGAGTAGTTGCGCACTGGTTTGCCCACTACCTCAACCTTGTGGAAGCGCTTGAGCACCTCTTCCCATACGACGCGCAGTTGCATCTCGGCAAGCCGGTTGCCCATGCAGCGGTGGATGCCAAAGCCGAACGACAGATGGTGACGTGGGTTTTCCCGGTCGATGATGAATTCGTAGGGACGGTCAATGACCTCTTCATCACGGTTGCCCGATACATACCACATGACAACCTTGTCACCCTTCTTGATCCGCTTGCCGCGCAGGATGGTGTCCTGGGTCGCGGTACGGCGCATGAAGGTCAGCGGGGTTTGCCAGCGGATGATCTCTGGCACCAGCTTGGGGATCAATCCAGGATTGTCACGCAGCTTCTGATACTGCTCCGGATTTTCATTCAGCGCCAGCACACCGCCGGAAAGAGAGTTACGGGTGGTGTCATTGCCACCGATGATCAGCAGCATCAGGTTGCCCAGAAACTCATAGGGCTGCATATGGCGCGTGCTTTCACCATGGGCCAGCATTGAGATCAGATCAAACTGAGGTGGCGCATTGACCCGCTCGTTCCACAGCTTGGTGAAGGCGGGCAGACACTCATTGATCAGAATGCCTTGACGCTCCTCGATCGACTCGACCAGTGCACCTGGCGCCGGAATCGTGGTGGCGACATCTGACCAGTAGGTCAGCTTGCGGCGCTGCTCGAACGGAAAATCGAACAGGGTGGCCAGCATCTGGGTGGTCAGTTCGATCGAAACCTTGTCGACCCAGTTGAAAGTCTCGTTGACGGGCAGAGAATCGAGAATACCGCACACCCGTTCACGAATCAGCGGCTCCATTCTGGCCAGATTGGCTGGCGCCACAACCCCTTGTACTGTTCGGCGCTCCTCCCCATGCCTGGGCTCATCCATGGCGATGAACATCGAGACTTTGAAGTCCTCTCTTGGGTCGACCAGACTGATCGTCGGTTCCGAAGAGTAAACCTCAGGATTGCCTTCTACCTCCATGATGTCCTTGAACTTGGTCACCGACCAGTAAGGACCATTTTCGGAGTCCTTGCAGTAGTGAACCGGATCTTCTTTGCGCAAGCGGTCGAAGAATCCCCACATGGTGTTGGATTCGAACAGCTCCGGCTGGGAGACATCGTAATCCTCGAGTGGGATGCTGTATGGATCCTTGCCGTACATGTGGTCGTATTTTTTCTGCACTGCAGTCGTCATGGGAAGAACCTCCAAATGGGTGACAGGGGCATCTCAACACTTTGCACAAAAAAAACAAAGCGTCAAGTGGCGCACCCCTTCAAGCTCAGTATTGGAACTCTGGCAGATTCACCACCAGACCATCCAGATCCGCACTCATCTTGATCTGGCAGGAAAGGCGCGAGTTCGGTTTTCTGTCAGGGTTCAGACTCATGATCGCCTCTTCAGCGTCATGCGGCATGCCAACCTTCGGCATCCATTTTTCATCGACATAAACGTGACAGGTCGCGCAGTTGCACTCGCCGCCACAGTCGGCATCAATCCCTGGTACGTTGTGGTCCTTGCCGACCTGCATCACCGAAACCCCATCCGCAGCATCGTAAGTCTGCCGCTCTCCGTTAAACAGATTAAAAGTAACCTTGGACATCTCATCTCCTCATTATGTTGGTTTATAAAATCGGCCTACAGCCAGGGACTGGACAGGCCTGAACAACAGCTCAGCTTGGACACTTTGATGATAGCCGAATCTGGGCATCAGCCCGCACTGACCGGCAACACCAGGTCTTTAACATCCACGGACAGATCGGAAAGCCTCGAAACGTCCATTTTTCGACCATAGAACTGCCGACCAATCATGAAGTCACGGGGATTGTTCACCGCGTCCACCGCGACCAGTTTGCCCTCCTTTAGATAAAAAACAGTGAACTGATTGGTTGATTTGTCTCCGCGCAGCACCTGGGTATCGCCGTCGGCAGAAAAACCCACCATCTGGAGCTTCAGTTCGTACTGATCAGACCAGAACCAAGGGACAGCCGAATAGATCTTGGGTTTACCCATGATGTTCGCAGCCACGACCTTGGCCTGATCCTGCGCATTCGGAACCGACTCCAGACGCAGGCGCCTGCCGACCAGCGGACTGGGATGGTTGCTGCAATCACCCAGCGCATAGACGTGCTCAGCCGATGTACGGCAGCGGTCGTCGACCACGATGCCGTTGTTGCACTCGATGCCCGCCGCCTGGGCCAGCTCGACATTCGGGATGATACCAATGCCCACAATCACCATGTCAGCGGCAATGCGCTGATCTCCGCACAGGACATGCGTGATGTGACCATCGCCCTCAAAACCGCTGACCGCCGTTCTGAGCAGGATCTTCACACCACGCCCGGCGTGCAGCTGGTGGTAGAACTCACTCATCTCCGCAGTTGTCACCCGCTTGAGAATGCGCTCCTCCATCTCCAGCACTGTCACATCAAGCCCCAAGGTCACAGCGACCGACGCAACCTCAAGACCAATGTAACCGCCACCAATGATGACCAGCCTCTTGCCCGGGGCCATCTCGTTCTTGATGGCATTCACATCGCCCAAGGTTCTGAGGTAGTGAATACCGGAAAGCTCACTCCCCTGAATCTTGAGGATTCTGGGCCGACTGCCAGTCGCCAGCAGCAGCTCTTTGTACGGGATCACTTCACCCTTGGCACTGGTGACAGTTTTTGCCGCGACATCAATGCTTTCGATTCGCTCACCAAGCCTCAGGGCAACCCTTTGATCTTCATAGAATTTCTCAGCCCTCTGATAGATTTGCTCTTCAGTTTCAGTGCCGAGCAGATACTGCTTGGAAAGCAAAGGACGCTGATAGGGCAGCCATGGCTCATCGCCAAAAATGGTGATTTCGTCCTTGCAGCCCTCTTGACGGAGACTGGCAGCCGCCTGCACGGCAGCCTGCCCTGCCCCTACGATTATGATTCCGGCCATGTTGACTCTTGCGAAGATGAAGTTGAGATTTTTGTAATTATCGTAAAATTCTACCAGACAATCACTGGCCCACCTACAAGAGCACCGCGCTCATGAGAGGCGTCCAGCCTAGCAAATAACCCACAAATTTAAGGTGGAATATGCCGTCGCAACACCCTGCTGTCAAGCACGCAGCACCCTGCCTTATGGAAATTTTAACTCACCAACACCCCGCGCAACACCACTCGGCCGCGACCGTGGCGGACAGATCGCGGCCGATCCTCCGACAAACATGAGGAACCGCGCCATCAGATCAAAATATGCACAGATCCAATTGATTTTCAAAGCATCGAACGGTTAGAGCACTTCGCCAGGCCATGCAATCACATCACGAAACCTGGCGCATTACAGACCTGCAGCTGCCCCGATGACGCGCAATCAGGCCACCCGCCGACTCAGGCCCCAATAGCGGTTCAGCGCTGACAACACCGCCTTCAGCGAGGCGCTGACGGTATCCTGGTCGAGCGCAACCCCACTGACACGCCGTCCCTCGATGCTCAACTGGACATAGGCGATCGCCTGAGCGTCGGTGCCGGTGCCGACGGCGTGCTCGTGGTAGTCGACCACGCTGACCTGCTGCTGACTGTGACGACTCCATGCATCGATGAAGGCTGAAATTGCCCCATCTCCGCTACCCAGCAGACTCCTGTTCTGCCCTGCCTCGTTCAATCGTGCCTCGATGGTGTCGTGGCCATTGCGATCCAGACGATAACCCAGCAGCCGCACCGGGCTTTGATCATTGACGAAATGATCAAGCAGCAGTTGATAGATGGCTGCGCTTTCGACGATACCCCCTTGGCGCTCGCTCTGCGCCTGCACCTGCTGCGCCAGTTCAACCTGCATCCAGCGCGGCAGAATGAGGCCGTAGTCGCGCTCGAGCACAAAGGCGACCCCGCCCTTTCCTGACTGACTGTTGACCCGTACCACGGCCTGATAGTCGCGACCGATGTCACGCGGATCGATCGGCAGGTAGGCGACCTGCCAGGGCTCATCCGGCTTTTGCAGGTGAAGACATTTGCGGATGGCATCCTGATGGCTGCCAGAGAAGGCGGTGTAGACCAACTCGCCAATCCAGGGATGCCGGGGATGGATCGGCAGGTTGTTGCACTCGATATAAACCTCGATGATTTCGTCAGGGTTGGAGAGATCAAGCTCCGGATCGACGCCCTGACTGTAGAGGTTCATCGCCATGGTCACGATGTCCATGTTGCCAGTGCGCTCACCATTGCCAAGCAGTGTTCCCTCGACCCGATCCGCGCCGGCCAACACCGCCAGCTCGGCCGCTGCGACCGCGCAGCCACGGTCGTTGTGCGTATGGACCGACAGGATGATGCTGTCACGCCGGCTGATGTGGGTGGCGAAATATTCGACCTGGTCCGCAAAAAGGTTGGGCGATGAGACCTCCACGGTACTCGGCAGATTGATGATGCAGGGCCGCTCGGGCGTGGGCTGCCAGACATCGAGCACCGCCTCGCAAATCTCCACGGCGTAATCAACTTCTGTATTGGAAAAGCTCTCCGGGCTGTATTGAAAGCACCAGTCGGTCTGCGGGTGGTTGGCGGCCTCACGCTGCACCCAGAGCGCACCCTGCCGAGCGATCTCAGCAACGCCGGCGCGATCCAGCCCGAACACCCGTTCACGCTGCGCTGGCGAGGTGGAGTTGTAGACATGGACAATCGCTCGTCGCACACCGACCAGCGCTTCGAAGGTGCGCACGATCAGATCTTCGCGCGCCTGCACCAGCACCTGAACGGTGACATCGTCAGGAATCTGCTCAGCCTCGATCAGCCAGCGCACGAAGTCATAGTCAAGCTGGCTGGCCGAGGGGAATCCGACCTCGATCTCCTTGAAGCCGAGCTTGACCAACAGCGCCCACATCCGCTGCTTCTGCATGACATTCATCGGCTCCAGCAGCGCCTGGTTGCCATCACGCAGGTCGACACTGGCCCACTTTGGCGCCTTGGTGAAGCTGCGACTGGGCCACTGCCGGTGCGGCAGGTCGATCGCAGCAATCGGACGGTATTTGCGATGGTCAAACTGGCTCATGGCACTCTCCTGACAAAGATGGGCATCGGCAGCGCGCCGACCACAACAGAGGCGCTGTCGAACGGCACTTCCACCGGAACATCATAAGGCATCTGCGGCGGCAGAAGATTGCTAATCAACCAATCAAAAGCTGATATATGGCAATATAATTGCGAAAATTGGCTTGTTTGATGATATTTATTCCAACAATCAACCCGAGAAGACAACCATGACCCTTGATCGTCATGACCGCGCCATTCTGACCCTCTTGCAACATCAGGGACGCATCAGCAACCAGGAGCTGGCCGATCAGGTGGGACTCTCGCCCTCCCCTTGCCTGCGCCGGGTGCGCAGCCTCGAACAGAACGGCATCATCAGCGGCTATCGCGCCCTGCTCGACGCCAAGCGGCTCGGACTCACGCTGATGGCGCTGATCCACATTTCGATGGATCGTCACACTCCAGAACGTTTTGAGAATTTTGAAAGCAAAATCAGAGAAATACCGCATGTCGTGGAGTGCCTGCTGATCACCGGACAGGAGGCGGACTATCAACTCAAGGTGCTGGTGCACGACATGGATGCCTACCAGACGCTGCTGCTGAACCGGATCACGCGCATCGATGGCGTAAGCGGTGTTCACTCCAGCTTTGTATTGCGCAGCGTGGTGGACAGAACCGAGCTGCCACTGGAGTGACAGCGCTCCGGACCGCCTCTCCTCGGCGGGTGGGGTGGATCAGGCGAAAATCACCGTCTTGTTGCCGTGGATCAGCGCCCGGTCTTCCAGGTGATAACGCAGTCCACGCGCCAGAACCTGCTTCTCTACATCGCGCCCCAAGCGGATCATGTCTTCGATGGTGTCGTGGTGCGAAACCCGCACCACATCCTGCTCGATGATCGGACCGGCATCGAGCGCCTCGGTGACATAGTGGCAGGTGGCGCCGACCAGCTTGACGCCACGCTCGGCTGCCTGATGGTAAGGCTTGGCGCCAATGAACGAAGGCAGAAAACTGTGATGAATGTTGATGATCTGCCCGGCATAGTGCTGACACAGCACGTTCGGCAGAATCTGCATGAAGCGCGCCAGCACCACCACATCCACCCGATGCTGCTGCAACAGCAGATGGATGCGGTCAAAACCGGCCTGCTTGCGGGCCGGTTCCATCGGCACATGGTAGAACGGTACACCATGCCACTCCACTGCCTCGGCCAAATGGTCATGATTGCCGATCACGCAGGGAAGATCGAACAGCAGTTCGCCATCCTTCCAGCGATGCAGCAGGTCATAGAGGCAGTGGGACTCACGGCTGGCCAGAATCGCCACCCGCTGCCGCTGCGCCGAGTCGTGCAGCCGCCAGTTCATCTCATAACGGGCTGCCACCTCGACAAAATCCCGACGAAACTGATCGAGGGGGCAGTTCAGTGATTCAGCCCGAATCACGACACGCATGAAGAAGTGGTGGCTGGCCGGATCAGAGTACTGATCGGCCTCGATGATCCAGCCGTCCCGCTCGGCGATGAAGCGGCTGACCGCCGCGACGATCCCCACTCGGTCCGGACAACCCAGAATCAAGCGATAGCTGTGTGACATGAGACTCCAAGGCCTGTCGCGCGCCTGTTGAGATCAAAAACGGAAGCCGTCGCATTTTAACTGCAACAGCGGGAACCAGCTCACGAAAACCGTGTCTATCTGAAAGCCGGGCGGAAGAGAAGGTGAAAGTGCTCTTTCGATATATCTCCAACACAAAATATGTCCTGAATCACTTTTTCCATCCAACCTCTATTGAATTCAACGACTGAATTCAAGAGAATACCGCCCGTCTTGAACCTGAACCCTTTTACTACCCCAAAAGGAAATGACCGATGAGCAACACCAAAAAATCCTTGACGTTTGCAACCGTCGCACTCGGCAGCCTGTTGCTGCTCGGCGGCTGTTCCAGCAACGAAAAAATCGACCAGGCTGCCGCTGACGCTCAGAAAGCACTGGCTGCAGCCCAAGAAGCCAGCGCCACCGCTTCCGCTGCGGATCGCAAGGCTGACCAGGCTCTGTCCGCTGCCAACCAGGCGCAGGCAACCGCCAACGAAGCGCTGAGCAAAGCCAACGCGACCGACGAGAAGCTGAGCCGGATGTACAAGAAGTCGATGTCCAAATAATCGACCCTGCTTCAAAAGGCCGCAGCGCTTGATGCCTGCGGCCTTTTTTATTGCCTTTTCCATGGCGGCGCGACAGAACGCGCGGACTTATCTGGATTCAAAGCCTCATCAGGTCGTCGGTCTCGTCCAGATGAGCCGCGGCAGGCCGTTCGCCTGCTCGACGACAGCCTTGACACGGCTCAGGTCCATGCCGGGCGGGATGTCTCCAAGGGTTTGCTGCAGCAACTTCAGCGTCTGATCGATGAGACTGTAGTAGAGCTTCCTGTCCATCTTCTGCTCTTCATTGAGATGGACCTCGAGGAACAGCGAATTGCTGGACCAGCCAAGCTTGACCGGCTCATTCACCAGGTGAACCGGCGTCGAAACAGCCGTGCTCTTGAACAACTCCTCAATGTCTTCGGGATAGAGCCGCATGCAGCCATGGGTCACCTGCATGCCGATGCCGAAGGGACGGTTGGTGCCGTGGATCAGGTAGCTCTCAAAACCCAGGTTCATCGCATAGCGCCCCAGGGGGTTGTCAGGACCTGCCGGCACCACCTTGGGCAGGATGTCGCCACGGGCCGCATGCTCCTTGCGCACCGATTCAGTGGGAGTCCAGGCCGGATTCTCGCGCTTGGCGACGATCCGCGTCGTACCGACCGGTGTTTTCCAGTCCGAACGTCCGACACTGATCGGATAGCTGCGCACCCACTGCCGGCCCTGGCCGTCACGGTAGTACTGGTAGAGCCGCAGTTCGGGGATGTTGATCACCAGCCCGTCACGCGCCGTGCGCGGCAGAATGTGGCGCGATGGCACCACCACCAAGGTTCCTTTGCCAGGTAGCCAGGGATCCACGTCAGGGTTGGCCCGCACCATATCCCAGTAGCCCGCACCATTGCGGCGCGCAATGTCCAGCAGGGTGTCTTCATGGTTCGCCTGCACCTTGCGAATGTCACCCACCAGATCCACGGGCCGGTTGTTGCTCTGGGCAAGGTAGCTCTCGCGGGCGGATGCGCCAAGCGGCAAATTCACGCCAAACAGCAGAAGCAGGCCAAGACAGAGGTGCAAAGAGCGCTTGGCCCGGGTCAGATTCAACGCAGAAAAACGAGATGGAACAAGGTGTTGCTTCATAGGGCTTGGAACTGAAAATAAAATGTGCGGGTTCTGTTCAAGGGACAGGAGCTGCGCGGAGAAGTTCATTGGCAAACAGCGCCAGATGGATGGATGCCCACCCATCTGCAGACCAACCCCTGCCGCAGCCTTGTGTTTTTAATTGTAACTAAAATCAGCCGGTTATACTTCCATTTTACAGTATGCTCCCGCTTGCTGCCCTGCCCAAAAGAGCCGCTGGGATATAATCGGTCGCTTTACTGATACATCCTCTATCCTGTTTTACCCTGGAACCTCGATGACCGTTCGTACTCGCATTGCCCCCTCTCCGACTGGCGACCCCCACGTCGGTACAGCCTATATCGCGCTGTTCAACCTCTGCTTCGCCCGGCAGCATGGCGGTCAGTTCCTGCTGCGAATCGAGGATACCGATCGGGAGCGCAGCAGCAGCAGTTCGGAGCAGCGCATCTTTGACGCGCTGCGCTGGCTTGGTCTCGACTGGGACGAGGGCCCAGATGTCGGCGGCCCGCACGGTCCCTACCGGCAGAGCGAGCGCGGCCTGATCTATCAGCTTCATGTGCGGCAACTGCTCGAACAGGGCCATGCCTTTCACTGTTTCTGCAGCGAGGAGCGGCTGACCGAACTGCGCAAACGACAGCTCGTCCTGCAGGAGCAGCCGGGCTACGATGGCCACTGCCTGCAACTGAGTCAGGCACAGGTGCAAAGCCGCCTGGCCGCTGGCGAGACGGCGGTGGTGCGGATGGTGGTGCCGCGTACCGGCCGCTGCCAGTTCGACGATCTGCTGCGTGGATCGATCGAGATCGACTGGCAGCAGGTCGACATGCAGATTCTGCAGAAGAGCGACGGCATGCCCACCTATCACCTGGCCAACGTGGTCGATGACCATCTGATGCAGATCACCCATGTGATCCGCGGTGAAGAGTGGATCAACTCGGTGCCCAAGCATCTGCTGCTCTACCAGTACTTCGGCTGGCAGCCGCCGGTGATGTGTCACCTGCCACTGCTGCGCAATCCGGACAAGAGCAAGCTGAGCAAGCGCAAGAACCCGACCAGCATCGACTTTTATCGTCGGATGGGCTTTCTGCCCGAGGTGCTGGTCAACTACCTCGGCATGATGGGCTGGTCGATGCCGGACGGGCGCGACAAGTTCAGCCTCGCCGAGATGATCGAGGCATTCGATCTTGCGCGGGTCTCGCTGGGCGGACCTGTGTTCGACATCGACAAGCTGAAGTGGCTGAACGGGCTTTATCTGCGGGAGGAGTACGACACCGACCGCTTCATTGCGCTCTATCGGCAGTGGGCCTTTGATGATGACTACTGCAAACGCATCGTGCCCGAAATCAGGAGCCGGATCGAACTGCTCAGCGACGTGGTCGAAATCGCTGGCCACTTCGTGGCCGGCCATCCGCGCATCGATGCCAGCCATTTTTCCCACAAGAGCCTGGAGATCGAGGCCATCCGCAAGATTCTGCAGTTCGGATTGTGGCAACTGGAACGGCTGCGCGACTGGAACAAGGAGGAGATCCACTGCACCATCGAGCAGTTGAGCCGCGCGATGGGGCACAAGATTCGCGACTTTCTGTTTCCGTTCTTCATTGCCATTGCCGGCAGCGCCGCGTCGTCGTCGGTGCTGGAGGCGATGGCGATTCTCGGTCCCGATCTGAGCCGGGCGAGGTTGCGCAGAGCCATTGAAATCCTCGGTGGCGTCTCCAAGAAAGAGAGCAAACGCTGGGAGGATGAACTCGCCGCCCTCGTCGAGGCCATGCAACAGGCTGCCCCGCCCAGCGCCGAATGACGGGCTCCAGAACAGCCGCCATCTTTTGTTACACTGAACCCATTTTCACCTTCCAAGAGCGAGCCGCAGCGTGCTGATGAAATCGACCCTGATCAAGCGCCCCGACGAGATCGAAAAGATGCGCGTCGCCGGGCGCCTCGCCGCCGAAGTGCTGGAGATGATCGCGCCCCATGTCCAGCCCGGCGTCAGCACCGGCGAGCTGGACCGCATCTGCCATGACCACATCGTCAATGTGCAAAAGGCGATCCCGGCACCGCTGAACTACAACGGTTTTCCCAAGTCGATCTGCACCTCGGTGAACCATGTGGTCTGCCATGGCATCCCGAGCGACGACAAGATCCTGAAAAACGGCGACTGCATCAACCTCGACATCACCGTGATCAAGGATGGCTACCACGGCGACACCAGCATGATGTTCTTCATCGGCGAACCCTCGATATTGAACCGGCGGCTGGTACAGGTGGCCCAGGAGTGCCTCTATCGTGCCATCCGCCTGTTGCGTCCGGGCGTGCGGCTGGGCGACATCGGTCACGTGATCCAGACCCACGCCGAGTCGAACCACTTTTCGGTGGTGCGGGAGTACTGCGGCCATGGCATCGGCAAGATCTTTCATGAAGAGCCGCAGGTGCTCCACTATGGCACCCCCAACACCGGCATGGCGCTGGAGCCGGGCATGACCTTCACCATCGAGCCGATGCTCAATGCCGGCAAGCGCCATGTCACCCTGCTGCCCGACCAGTGGACGGTGATCACCAAGGATCGAAAATACAGCGCCCAGTGGGAACACACGCTGCTGCTGACGGAAGATGGCTGCGAGGTGCTGACGCTGCGTCAGGGCGAAGTGATCGAATGAGCAGACCTCGATGAACGCTCCGTTGGCTGCCAGCCGACTCGAACAGCAGCTCGATCAACTGCTCGACGCGCTGACGCCCGAGTCACCCAACCTGATCAAAGCGCTGCGCACCGCCCTCGATGATGCTGACGCCCTGCTGCACGAAGCCTTCCGGCAGCAGTTCGACATCGACCACCTGGTGTCGGTCCGCGCCCACTTCATCGATCGGCTGATCCTGATCGCCTGGCGGGCCTCGGGTCTGCAGGCCAGCGCCGATGAAGGCGCCCTGTTGCTGGTGGCGGTGGGCGGCTATGGCCGGGCGCAACTGCATCCCCACTCCGACATCGACCTGCTGATCCTGCTGGAACAGGAGGATCAGCAACAGCTTCAGTCAGCCATCACCCACTTCGTGACCCTGCTGTTCGACATCAAGCTCAACGTCGGTTACAGCGTGCGCAGCCTCAATGAGTGCATGCAGCAGGCCCGGCTCGATGTCACGGTGCTGACCAATCTGATCGAATCACGGGTGCTCGATGGTGAACCGGAGCTGATGCTGCGCCTGCATGTCGCGCTCGGTCCTGATCAGATGTGGCCGCCGGCGGAGTTCTTTCGTGCCAAGTTCACCGAACAGCAGCGTCGTCACGAAAAGTACTACGACACCGAATTCAACCTCGAGCCCAACCTCAAGGGCTCGCCGGGCGGTCTGCGCGATCTTCAGACCATCCACTGGATCGCCAAGCGGCTGCTGGGCGCACGGCAGGATCAGGATCTGATTGCACTGGGGTTGTTGTCACCCGATGAATTCAACCAGCTCGAAGCGGCACGGCGGATGCTGTGGCGCATCCGTTGGGGGCTGCACATGCTGGCCCGTCGCGCCGAGGAGCGGCTGCTGTTCGAGCACCAGCGCACGCTGGCCGAGCTGTTTGGCTTTCATGATGATCCGAACAAGCTGTCGGTCGAGAACTTCATGCAGGAGTACTATCGAACTGCGCAAAACGTCAGCGATTTCAACGAGATTCTGCTGCAACACATCGAAGAGGGCGTACTGCGACAGATCGACCATCAACCCATCGAAATCGAGACGCTGAACGAGCGCTTTCGGCTGCGCAACAACTTCATCGAAGTGAGCCGCTCGACGCTGTTCCAGGAGGAACCACGCACCCTGCTGGAGATCTTCGTCATTCTCGGCAACCGCCCCGACATCCAGGGCGTGCGCGCCACCACCATTCGTCTGATCCGCCGCCACAGCCATCTGATCGATGAGGCCCTGCGCAACGATCCGCAGGTCACGGCCCTGTTCATGGAGTTGCTGCGCTCGCCACACTTCCTGGTCACCCAACTGCAACGGATGCAGCGTTACGGCATTCTCGGCCGCTACCTGCCGGAGTTCGGTCGCGTCATCGGCCAGATGCAGCACGACCTGTTTCACATCTACACGGTCGACGCCCACACGCTGCTGCTGATCCGCAACCTGCGCCGCTTCAAGAACGGCAGCACCGAAGCACAGTACGCACTGGTCTCGATGATCGTGCCCAACATCGAGAAGTACGAGCTGCTCTACATCGCCGGGCTCTACCACGACATCGCCAAGGGGCGCGGCGGCGACCACTCCACCCTTGGCGCCAGCGATGCCGAGTCCTTCTGTCAGCGCCACGGCCTGAGCCAGCGTGACACCAACCTGGTGGTCTGGCTGGTACAGTCGCACCTGCTGATGTCGATGACCGCCCAGCGTTGCGACATTTCCGACCCGGAGACCATCCACCATTTTGCCAGCCAGGTCCGCGACCTGCAGCGGCTCGACTACCTCTATCTGCTCACGGTGGCCGACATCAACGCCACCAACCACGTGCTGTGGAACAGTTGGCGCGCCAGCCTGATGCGCCAGCTCTACACCGAGACCCGCCGTGCACTGCGGCGTGGTCTGGAAAACATGGTGGACAAGCAGGAGCGCATCACCGAGACCCAGAGTGAGGCGCTGCAGCTGCTGCAGCAGGCAGAAGTGTCACTCAGCGCGGCGCAGGAGATCTGGCGCAACCTCGGCGAGGACTATTTTCTGCGCGAAAGCGCTGCCGACATTGCCTGGCACACGGCCGCGATCCATGCCCACGCCACCCTCGATCGCCCACTGGTGCTGATCAAGGAGACCCCGAGTCGCCAGTTCGACGAGGCCACCCAGCTCTTCATCTACACCCGCAACCAGGCCAACCTGTTCGCCGCCATCGCCGCCGCCATGGAGCAGCTCTCGCTCAGCATCCAGGATGCGCGCATCATCACCTCCGACAACGACATGGCGCTCAACACCTATTACGTGCTGGATGAAGAGGGACGGCCGCTGATCAACGACCGACGACTGCTTCAGCAGATCACGCAGCGGCTGACGCAGGATCTGGCCGATCCGACCCTCTACCCGCATGTGGTGCGTCGCCATGTGCGTCGCCAGTTGAAGCAGTTCCCGATTCCGACCGAGGTGCTGCTCTACACCGACGCCATCAAGAACCACACCGTGCTCGAAGTGATCACCGCCGACCGCCCCGGCCTGCTGGCGCGCATCGGGCAGATCTTCATGGAGTTCGACATCTACCTGCTGAAGGCGAAGATCGCCACACTGGGCGAGCGCATCGATGATGTCTTTTTCATCACCGACAAGAACCGCCAGCCGATTGCCGACCCGGTCATCTGTCAACGGCTCAAGCAGACACTCTGCGCTCAGCTCGATGCCCAGTCACAGGGCTAGCCGGCCGCGCACCGGACCGACCCACTTCGTCAGCCGCCCCCGGACCCCGCGATGAATCCACGACTCGATCTGCTTCACCCCTATCCATTCGAAAAGCTGCGCGCACTGCTCGACGGAGTCACCCCGCCCGCCGCGCTGAAACCGATCTCCTGGTCGATCGGCGAGCCCAAACATCCGGCACCACCCTTCGTGCTCGAAACAGTGCGCCAGCATCTGGATGAGCTGGGGCTCTACCCACCGATCAACGGCATTGTCGAACTGCGCGAGGCGATCGCCGCCTGGGCCGGCCGCCGCTTCGACCTGCCGGCCGGCAGCCTCACCGCCGAACGGCATGTGCTGCCGGTGGCCGGCACCCGCGAAGCGCTGTTCTCGTTCGCCCAGGCAGTCATCAACAGCGAACGATCCAACCCGCTGGTGCTGATGCCCAACCCCTGCTACCAGATCTACGAAGGGGCCACGCTGCTGGCCGGCGCCACCCCGCGTTACCTGGCCAGCTCCTCCGCAACCGGCGGCCTGCCCGATCTCGATCAGGTCGATGCCGCCAGCTGGAACCGCTGCCAGCTCTTCTACCTCTGCTCGCCCGACAACCCCACCGGCGCCGTGGCCAGCCTCGACTACCTCTGCCACCTGATCACACTGGCTGAACGGCACGATTTCGTGATCGCGGCCGACGAGTGCTACAGCGAGCTCTATTTCGACGAGGCAGCTCCGCCACCGGGCATCCTGCAGGCGGCGGCCCGGCTGGGACTGACCGACTACGCACGGGTCATCGCCTTTCATTCGCTCTCCAAGCGCTCGAACCTGGCAGGTCTGCGCTCCGGCTTCGTCGCCGGGGATGCGCGCCTGATCGAGCGCTACCGGCTCTACCGCACCTACCATGGCGCGGCACTGCCGGTGCCGGTGCAGCGCGCCAGCATCGCTGCCTGGCAGGATGAGGCCCATGTGGTCGAAAACCGCGCCCGGTACCGGCAGAAATTCGCGGCGGTGCTCGACATTCTGAGAGGATCGCTCGATGTCGTCCGGCCGGGCGGCGGTTTCTACCTCTGGCCCAGGGTGCCGCTCGATGACCAGCAGTTCACCCGCGAGCTCTATCGCCAGCAGAAGCTGACGGTGGTGCCGGGCAGCTTTCTCTCCCGCGATGTGAATGGCGACAACCCCGGCGCCTGCCACGTCCGTCTGGCGCTGGTGGCCGAACTCGATGAGTGCATCGAGGGGGCAGAGCGGCTGCGCCGCTTCGTCGAGGGGTTGGGCTGATGCAACTGCCTACCGATGTGGTCCTGCATGGCATCAAGAGCTGCGACAGCTGCCGCGCCGCGCTGCGCTGGCTGCGTGACCATGGCGTTGCCCACCAGTTCCGTGACCTGCGGCAGGACGCCCCGCAGCGCACCGAACTGGTTGTCTGGCTGGAACGGCTCGGACCGGAACTGCTGAACCGCAAGAGCAGCAGTTGGCGACAGCTGCCTGAGTCGCTGCGCATCGATGTCGATGCCGACCGCACGATCGAGCTGCTGCTGGGGAACCCGACGCTGATGAAACGCCCGCTGCTGGAGTGGTCGGGCGGCCTGCTGCTCGGCTTCGATCCCGATCTCTATCAGCGGCAGTTGCGCTGACCACCGCACGCCCGCTCCCTTTCACTCCCCTGTCAGACCTGATTCCACCTCAAGGAGCCCTCGATGAATTCCGCACATTTTGCCCTCGGCTTTGGCATCGGCACCCAGGACAGCAGCGGCAACTGGCTCGAAGTCTACTACCCGGCCCCACTGCTCCACCCGGCACCGGGACTGGTCGAGGCCCTGAACAGCACGCTGGGCCAGGCCAGCGACAACCGGCTGATCGCCATGGATGCCGCCGGCTGGCGTGCCCTGGCCACGGCACTGAGTCAACAGCAGCAGGATGAGTCGGCACGACTGGCGGACCAGCTCGCCGCCAGCCACCGCCCCGGCTGCGTGATGCTGCTGGCCGAAGACAGCCCACCGACCTGCGTGCCCGAGGCCTACCTGAAGCTGCATCTGCTGTCGCACCGACTGGTCAAGCCGCACGGCATCAACCTGCAGGGGCTCTTCGGCGTGCTGCCCAATGTCGCCTGGAGCAGCGAGGGGGCCATCGCGGTCAGCGAGCTGCCGCAACGCCAGCTCGCCGCCCGCATCGCGGGGCGCACGCTGGTGGTCGATGCAGTCGACAAGTTCCCGCGGATGAGCGATTACGTGGTGCCCAAGGGGGTGCGCATCGCCGATGCCTCCCGGGTGCGGCTCGGCGCCTACCTGGGCGAGGGCACCACGGTCATGCACGAGGGCTTCATCAACTTCAATGCCGGCACGCTGGGCGAGAGCATGGTGGAGGGCAGAATCTCGGCCGGGGTCACCGTCGGCAAGGGCAGTGACCTGGGCGGCGGTTGCAGCACCATGGGCACCCTGTCGGGCGGCAACAGCGTCGTCATCTCGGTGGGCGAGAAGTGCCTGATCGGCGCCAATGCCGGCCTTGGCATTCCACTGGGTGACCGCTGCACCATCGAGGCCGGCCTCTACCTCACCGCCGGCAGCAAGGTGCTGCTGATCAGCGCCGATGGCGAACAGCGGCTGATCAAGGCGCGGGAGTTGGCCGGTCA
Source organism: Pseudomonadales bacterium (assembly GCA_024234215.1). Lineage (NCBI taxonomy): Bacteria > Pseudomonadati > Pseudomonadota > Gammaproteobacteria > Pseudomonadales > Pseudomonadales bacterium. The sequence continues at coordinate 77,109 of JACKOQ010000004.1, read as the reverse complement.
GTCGGATCTGCTGTTCCTGCGCAATTCACAGAGCGGCGCCATCGAATGCCGCACCAACCGGCGCAGCATCGAACTCAATGCCGCACTGCATCTGAACAGTTGAGTCGTGGGCTGAGCGCAACCACCGGGCTCAATGTTCCGACAGCGATTTCTCAGCGTGTTGCGACACAGCACCACTCATGATGCGATCGGTCCAGGCGATGCCGAGCGCAGAGAGAATGAAGGCCAGATGGATGATGGTCTGCCACATGATGCCGTTCTCGGTGATGGTGGCGCACTTGACGCCGGCGGCGACACTGCTGCACTGCGGCAATACGCCGATCATGCCGGCCTCGATGAAGCTCTTGAGCAGGTGGATCGAAGAGATGCCGATGATGGCCAGCGCCAGCTTCACCTTGAGCACGGTGGCATTGACGTGCGAGAGCCACTCCGGCTGGTCCGGGTGTCCTTCGATGCCCAGCCGCGACACGAAGGTCTCATAGCCGCCGACGATCACCATGATCAGCAGGTTGGAGATCATCACCACATCGATCAGACCCAGCACGATCAGCATGATCTGCTGTTCGTTGAGTTCCAGAGCCCCATGCACCAAGTGCCAGAGCTCCTTGAAGAACAGCACCACATAGACGCCCTGTGCGGCGATCAGGCCGAAGTAGAGCGGCAATTGCAGCCAGCGTGAAGAGAAGATCAGCGCCGGCAGCGGTTTGATCCGCGGATTCTGCATGTTCAAGCCACCTCGATTCAGTCATGTGTCCGGAATTATAAAGCGCAAAGAGGCCAGGCGATCGGTGACCTGCTGTAAACCTCCCATGCTGTTTCGACTGGTCAGTGCTGCGATCCCGCCTGAACCGTGTTCTTTATCGTGGAGCAAGTGGATCAGGCTCGCGCGGCGGCGGCATCTGCAGGTAGAAACCCTGCTCGTCGAGGGCGCGCAGCACCTCGGCCGCGTCGACCCGCGCCAGCTTTTTATCGGGTTTCAGCCACAGCGTCATGGCCAGGTCGGTCGACCTGAACCAGCCCTGCAGCGCCGCCGGCAGATGGCCGAAGCCCTTGCCCCGGGTCAGATAGAGGTAGGCCCCTTCGCGCTTGTGGCTGCGAAACACCTCGACCAGGATCGGCGTTGCCGGTTGATGTTCACCCATCTGTCACCTCACTCCGTGGTCAGAAGATCGCCAATCGCTTCGAAGCGCCACCCTTCCAGCAGCCGCCGCGGCGGCTGCGCTGCCCCCGCGTCACTGCTGCTCACGACCCAGTCGCTCAGCTCGCGGCTGCTGGCCAGCAGCTCCACCGCGATGTCGAGCTGCTGGGCCCGTGCCCGCACCTGCTCCTTGAGACGCTGCAGGCGCACCTTCTGCCCGGTATCCAGCTGCGTCGAGAGCGGTGGCGGCTGCTGATCGGCCGGTTCGGTCCTGGCCGCTGCGATCAGTTGCAGCAGGGTCTGGCCATGGTGGCGGATCACCGAAGGGTGCAGCTCCGCAATGCCACTCAGACCAGAGAGATCGTTCGGCGCACGGCGAACGAGGTCGAGCAGCGCCCGGTCGGGTAGCACGAATCCACGCGGCAGGTCACGCCGGATCGCCTCGACCTCTCGCCATGCCGCCAGCGACCGGGCAATCGCCAGCTCGGCCGATGAGAGCGGCTGGGCCGCGCGCAGATGCAGATAACGCTCCTGCGGCAGGATCGGCCGCTCGGCCTCTTGCAGCGTGCGCTCCATCTCCAGCTCGAACCAGCGCAAATGGCCACGCTGCTGCAGCCGCTGATGCAGCCACTGGTGCAATGCATGCAGATGGATCACATCCTGCGCGGCATAGTGCTTCTGCGACGGGGTCAGTGGCCGGTTCAGCCAGTCTGAGCGGCTTTCGCCCTTTTCGAGGGTGACGCCGAGCAGTTGCTCGACCAGCCGCTGGTAACCGATGCTGAAACCGAGACCGACGAAGGCCGCCGCCACCTGGGTGTCGAACAGCGGACGCGGCACCGCGTCGAACAGCCGCCGGCACACTTCGAGATCCTCACCGGCAGCATGGAACACCTTGAGTTGCTGCGGATCGGTCAGGCAGTCGGCCAGCGGCTGCCAGCGGCTCAGCGTCAAGGGATCGATCAACAGATGGTGCCGGCCATCCGAGAGCTGCAACAGCGCCGGCTGCGGATGGTAGGTGCGCACCCGGATGAACTCGGTGTCGAGCGCCAGCACGGCGGTGCCGGCCAGCCGCTCGCACCACTGCACCAATTCGGCATCGTGGCTCACTTCGACGAAGGGCGGCTCAGAAGCGTTCAAACTGTTTTCTTCCGCTCAGCGCGCGCGCCAGGGTGCCGGCATCGACATATTCGAGCTCCCCACCGAGCGGCACCCCCTGCGCGATGCGGGTCACACTGATGTCGGGACGCAAGCCTTCGGCAATGAAATGCGAGGTCGCCTCGCCCTCGATGGTGGCACTGGTGGCCAGAATCACCTCGCAGATCGGCTCTTCGGCCAGCCGCCGCCACAGCAGATCGAGTGCCAACTCGTCGGCACCCACCCCATCGAGCGGCGAGAGGCGACCCATCAGCACGAAATAGAGCCCGCGATAACCGCCCGACTGTTCGAGCGCCAACATGTCGGCCGGGGTTTCGACGATGCAGAGCAGGCTCTGATCGCGCCGGGAATCGGCACAGACCGCGCAGAGCGGCTGCTCGGTGAAGTTGCGGCAGCGCGTGCAGTGGCCCACCTCATTGAGGCAGCGAATCAAGGCCTCGGCCAGCCGCAGCCCGCCGGAGCGGTTGCGCTCGAGCAGGTGCATCACCATGCGCTGCGACGACTTCTGCCCGACACCGGGCAGACAGCGCAGCGCGCTGGCAAGCTGATTGATCAGTTCACTCATCGGCGTGCTGTCAGTCCGCCTCAGAACGGCATCTTGAAGCCGCCGGGAAGATTCAGCCCCGCCGACAGGCTGCTGATCTTGTCGCGGCTAGCCTCCTCGACCCGACGCACGGCATCATTGACCGCGGCAGCCAGCAGATCCTCCAGCATCTCTTTCTCTTCCTGCAGCAGCGCAGGGTCGATCTCGACCCGCTTCACGTCGTGGCGCCCGGTCATGGTCACCTTCACCAATCCGGCCCCCGACTCACCGCACACCTGCAGATTGGCCAGCTCATCCTGGGTCTTCTGCATCTGCTCCTGAAGCTTCTGCGCCTGCTTCATCAAATCGCCAATGCCCGGTTTCATCGGTTGCTCCTGAAGAGATCAAGAAAGTGAGGCGGGCCATTATAGCCTGCCGCGTCCGGTCGGCATCGCCACGCGCTGGCTACAACCGACTTGGGCTGTGAGAGTCAGCCCACCTCGATCGACTCATGGTCGAGGCTCGATCCCTCGAAGCGGGCCAGCAGGGCCTTGACCTTCGGATCGGCTTCCAGCCGGGCGATGGCCCGCTCGCGTGCTTCGCGCTGCTGCCGTTCACGCGAGCGCAGCGGGGTTTCGCCCTGAATCGGACCCAGCTCGAACTCCACCTTGACCGATTGACCCAGGTGGCGCGACAGCGCCTCACCGATGCGCCCGACATGGGGCCCATCGAGCAGGGCCGAGTGCGCCGGATCGATGCGCAGTCGCCAACCCTGCGCCGTCTGCGCGACCAGCTCGGCATGGGCGGCCAGGTTGGCACTCATCCCGCTCAGGTCGAGCTTGCCACACAGCCCGATCCACTGTTCACCGAGCGCAGTGGCCTCTGGCTGTGACGCGGGTGGCGTGACCGCGGCGGGCGGCGGTGGTGGAGCCGGAGCAATTGCCGCAGGTGCGATGGGTCTGCTGGATGGTGCGGGGCTGCCCGGCACATCGAGCAGCGCCGTGGCCGAGCGCTGCGGCTCAATCAGGGGCTTTTTTTTTTCCGCCGCGCTGTCAGGCGTGCCGTCGTCGGGGCGGAAGGCCAGCATCCGCAGCAGCACCATCTCGAAGCCGCTGCGCGGTTCCGGTGCCAGCGGCAGGTCGCGCCGGCCATGCAGGGCAATCTGGTAATAGAGCTGAAGCTCCTCGGCGGCCATCTGCGCCGCCAGGGCCGTGACCGCCTCACCATCCCACCAGTGGCCATGGAGCGTGCCCGGCGCCACCTGCGCCAGCGTCAGTTGATGCAGCAGCCCGATCAGCTCATCGAGCACCAGCCGATAGTCCGGCCCATGGCCAGCGAGCTGCTCGACTTCATCCAGCAGTTGCACGGCATTGCCGCCAACCACCGCCTGCAGCAGTTGCAGCACCGACTGCTGATCGACATGGCCCAGCATCTGCCGCACGTCTGCCTCATTCAACTGGCCACCGCCAAAGGCAATGGCCTGATCGGTGAGGCTCAGCGCGTCACGCAGGCTGCCATTGGCTGCCCGTCCCAGCATCTTCAGCGACCCGTCGTCATGTGCGATGCCTTCGAGGTCGAGCACCCGGTGCAGGTGATCGGCAATCAGTGCCGGCGGAATGTCCTTCAGATGCAGTTGCAGGCAGCGCGACAGGACCGTCAGCGGCAGCTTCTTCGGGTCGGTGGTGGCAAACAGGAACTTGACATGGGCCGGCGGCTCTTCCAGCGTCTTCAGCAGCGCATTGAAGCTGTGGCCGGAGAGCATGTGCACCTCGTCGATCAGGTAGATCTTGAAGCGTCCCAGTGACGGTGTGTACTGCACGTTCTCCAGCAGCTCGCGGGTGTCCTCGACCTTGGTGCGCGAAGCCGCATCGACCTCGATCAGATCGATGAACCGCCCTTCGTTGATCGCCACGCAACTGGCGCACTGGTCGCAAGGAGTGGAGGAGACCCCCTGCTCGCAGTTGAGACATTTGGCCAGAATGCGGGCAATCGAGGTCTTGCCGACGCCGCGCGAGCCGGTGAAGAGGTAGGCGTGGTGCAGACGGTCATGGTCGAGCGCATGGGCCAGCGCGCGCAGCACGCTCTGCTGTCCCACCGTCTGCTCGAAGTTGCGCGGGCGCCATTTACGCGCCAGGACCTGATAGCTCATGTTGACGCAACAGCTGATTGAAATTCGGGAAGACCCGGCGGGGATGGCCGGCGGCGCGATGCAGCCTGCGCCGCAGATCGGGAGGCAGCCCCTACCAGCCACACCCCGGCACCTGCATCAGCCACTACCGTTGCTCCCTTCCGGGCCTGGCGGGGTTCGCAGCCTAGCAGTGCGAGGGGACCGGTAGGGACCACCATGGCACTTCACCGACGACCCCGGATTCCCATCCGCAACCACGGCGAAGCGGGCGATTCTGCCGCAATCCCCAGCTGAACTCAAGGCGAGACCAGCCGGAGCGGCCCAAAGAGCTGCGCCAGCCGCGCGCCCGGATCATCGGCGCGCATCAGCGACTCGCCCACCAGAAAGGCCGCCACGCCGTGCGCACGCATCGCAGCCACATCCGCGTCGGTGTGGATGCCACTCTCGGTGACGACACGGCGCCCGGCCGGAATCAGCGGCAGCAGCGCCCAGGTGGTTTCGAGCCGGGTCTGGAAGCTGTGCAGGTCACGGTTGTTGATGCCGATCAGCGATGTGTCGAGTTGCAGTGCCCGCTCCAGCTCGGCGCGGTCATGCACCTCGACCAGGATGTCGAGCCCCTGCTCACGCGCCACATCGGCCAGTTCGAGCAGTCGTGACTGATCGAGCGCCGCCACGATCAGCAGGATGCAGTCGGCCCCCAGAACCCGGGACTCCACCACCTGATAGGGGTCGATCAGAAAATCCTTGCGCAGCACCGGCAACGCGCAGGCCGCGCGCGCCTGTTGCAGGTACTCATCGGCACCCTGAAAGAAATCGCGGTCGGTCAGCACCGACAGCGCGGCGGCGCCGCCGGCCTCATAACTGCGGGCCAGCGCCGGCGGGTCGAAGTCGGCGCGAATCAACCCCTTGCTCGGCGACGCCTTCTTGATCTCGGCAATGACCGCCGCGCTGCCGGCGTCGATCTTCTGCTCGATCGCCGCGGCAAAACCGCGCAGCGCCGGGGCTGTCCTGGCCAGACGCTCCAGTTCGCCGAATGAAACCTGCTGGCGCCGCTGCGCCACCTCCTCGACCTTGCGCGCCAGAATCTTGTCGAGAATGGTCGGCGCACTCATGCATTCGTCTCCATGCAGCGGGTCACCTCGACCAGCTCCGCCAGCTTCTCCAGCGCCAGCCCCGTGGCAATGGTGTCATCGGCCATCATCACCCCCTCTTTCAGATCGCGCGCCACCCCGGCCACATAGAGCGCCGCACCGGCATTGAAGGCGATCAGCTCTGCCGCCAGCGCGGCCTTGCCGGCCAACGCAGCGCGGATCAGCGCCAGACTCTCTTCGGCATTGCCGACCCGCAGCCCATCCTGCGCGGCGCCATGCAAACCCACCTGCTGCGGGGTGACCCGGTATTCGATCACTTCACCATCGCGCAGCTCGGCCACCAGCGTGGGCGCGGCCAGCGAGAACTCATCGAGCCCATCCTCGGCGTGAACCACCAGCGCATGGTCGCTGCCCAGATCGCGCAACACCTCGGCCAGCGGCCGCAGCCAGTGGCGATCGAAGACACCCAGCACCTGCCGGCGCACGCCGGCCGGGTTGGTGAGCGGACCCAGCAGATTGAACAGCGTGCGAATCGCCAGCTCGCGCCGCGGGCCGATGGCATGCTTCATCGCGCCATGGTGGACCGGCGCGAACATGAAACCCACCCCCACCTCATCGACACAGCGTGCCACCTGCACCGCAGAGAGATCGAGCCGCACCCCCGCCGCTTCGAGCAGGTCGGCGCTGCCGCTTTTGCTCGACACCGAACGGTTGCCATGCTTGGCCACCTTGCCACCGGCGGCGGCCACCACCAGCGCGGCGGCGGTCGAGACATTGAACAGGCCGGCGGCATCGCCGCCGGTGCCGCAGGTGTCGACCGCGTTCGCGGCGCGAATCGGCACCGGCGTCACCAGCTCGCGCATCACCCGTGCCGCGGCGGCAATCTCATCGACCGTCTCCCCTTTCATGCGCAGCGCCACCAGAATCGCGCCGATCTGCGCGGCGCTCGCCTGTCCGGTCATGATCAGCCGCATCACCTGCGCCATCTCGACCGCAGTGAGATCATGCCGTTCGACCAGCCGGGCAATGGCCTGCGGCAGGGTCATGTCGGTGGGCATCGAACCGTTCGGGCTGCTCACTGCCGCCGCCCGCCCTGCTGGGCAAGAAAGTTGCGCAGCAGCGCATGTCCGCCTTCGGTCAGGATCGACTCGGGATGAAACTGCACCCCCTCGACGCTGAACTCACGGTGGCGCACCCCCATGATCTCCTCGATCCGCCCCGACTCATCCTCGGTCCAGGCGGTCACTTCGAGCACCGACGGCAATGACGACTGCTCGATCACCAGTGAGTGGTAGCGGGTGGCCACGAACGGATTGGGCAGCCCGGCAAACACCCCCTGACCACGGTGATGCACCAGCGACGTCTTGCCATGCATCACCCGACCGGCACGCACCACCCGGCCACCAAAGGCCTGACCGATGCCCTGATGGCCGAGACAGATGCCGAGAATCGGCAGGCGACCGGCAAAGTGGCGAATCGCCGGCACCGAGATGCCCGCCTCGTTCGGCGTGCAGGGGCCGGGCGAGATCACCAGATGGGAGGGCGCCAGCCGCTCGATTCCCGCCATGTCGATCTCGTCATTGCGCACCACGACCACCTCGGCACCCAACTCGCCGAGATACTGCACGACGTTGTAGGTGAAGGAGTCATAGTTGTCGATCATTAGCAGCTTAGCCATGATAACCTCTTGTTTTAACGGTATTTTCTATCTTAAAACCATGGCTGTTATACACTTCATTATACACATCAGCAGTGGATTTCAGCAGAACGATCGCCGAAAACCAGTCTTGATAGGGAAAAGTGGGCATGGAAGGCACTACTGTACTTGTGCTTGGCTGCGACACAGCTACCCGCAAGAACTTGCAATAAACCGCCCGAGCCGACCACTCCTCAATAACCGCGCGCACGGCCGCGCCCCACGATGCCGCGCGCAAGGTGTCGATAAGGGAGGTTTTTAATGGCATCGGGCAATCTCCTGGGTCTTGGAGCCGCCGTGCCGGAGAGTCATCTGCTGAATCTTGCCCACCGATACGGCGGCAAGGTGCGGGTCGAGGCCGCAACGACATGCCGCTTCCTACTGGAAGCGCCACCATTGAGCAATATTGATTGAAGCGGTACGAGTCATAGCAGACCGAGGTTCAGTTAACCAGGAAGATGCGATGCGGCAGCGAAGTCCCCACGACAGCTTCATATCCGGGTAATAATAACATGCAACCTCTTTCCCGTCTAATAGCTGAACCTGTAGGGTGTCGCTCTACGCGATCTAGTCTTCCGTCTTGCTGCTGTGACCACAATTAAGAAGTATCAAAGCCGCTCAAATAAGAACGCCCCATCAGAACGATGCATGGCGTTGGGTATAATCCAATCACAGGTCTTCGGTTCAGCCGTCCGCATGGCTCGATCAGGGCGACAGCTTGGGTCGCATTATTGCGAAGTTAGCCTTTTCTCGGTATCGTATTGCGATGGTGCGCATTTTACTTGGACATAGGCTGGCGGTACTGGCGTTGCTTCTTGCAACGTTTGTGGTCATTCCTATGGCCGATGCGGTCTTGTGCGCATCTGAGGGTGTCGATACGCATTCGTACGTTGATTTGCACGATGACGATGGCGACAGCCGGAGCAACAAAGGTTTCGGGGCCGACTATGAACATGACGCCTGCAGTCACGGACATTGCCACCATACACAAGCTCACGTTCCTCCGCCTTTTGCACCTAAAGCCGCCTCCCTTCACCTAACGCATCAACAACCAGCTAATGATGCTATCGCGTCACACACGCCTGATGGATTGAGGCGCCCCCCCAAAGCCTGACGAATCCGGGCCGTGCTCCTTGCACGATCGTTTCGTCAACTCGTTTAGCTTTGGGAGTTTTTCATGTCTATGTCGTTCGGCCGACCGTTATACGCGGTTGGCTTCGCTGTGGTCGCAATAACACTCACGCTGGCATCGCCAGCACGGGCCGCGCCAGCCCCGTCCTATGAAACGCTGGTCGAGAATCTCGATCAGACCCCGGCGACACTTGAAGCCGAAGCGTTGCTCGACGCCGCCAACGCGCGCGCGCATCAGGCCCGTGCATTACCTAATCCTTCTGTCAGCCTGGAGGCCGAGAACATCTATGGTGACACGCCATTTTCTGGCTATGACGCCGCGGAGTCCACGTTCTCTATCAGCCAACCTCTCGAGTTGTGGGGACAGCGAGGTGCACGTATCGATGCTGCGCGGGCGGAAGCCGAAGCGGCAGCTCTGCGCCGCGATCAATCGCGATGGGCGGTGGCAGGCCGCTTGGCGCTGATCTATGCCGAGGCGGAAGCCGCTTCCTTGCAGTATGAGTTATCCGTCGAGGCGTTATCACTGACGCAGGCGGATGCAAGTGCGTTGATGGTTCTCGTAGAAGAAGGTCGTGAGCCTGCGCTTCGCGGCATCCAAGCCGAAAGCGAGGTGGAGTCGGCTCGCGCCATCGTGGACGAAACACGAGCAAACCGAGATGCCGCTTTCGCACGCCTCGCCGCAGTGGCGATGCTAAGCGAGCCAGTCACATCCATTGAAACCAGCCTGCTAGCTCGCGCACCCAACCCCTTCGCATTGGACGTACACAATCCCTTGGCCGTTCAGATTGCCGAGGCCGAACTGAATGCGGCGGGTCAATCCGTAACCGTGGAACGATTGCGTGCTCGTCCCGACGTGACCGCATCGCTCGGTGTTCGGCGATTCCAAGAATACGACTCCCAGGCGCTTTCGTTCGGCATCAGCGTATCTGTTCCGCTGTTCGATAGGAATAAGGGCGCTATCAGCGCAGCGCGTGCCGAGCAGCGAGCTGCCGAGGCGCGGCTGGCCGGTTTAAAACTGGAGGCCCAAGCAGATCGCAGCGCTGCACAAGCCCGCCTCAATGCATCGATCACCCGTACACGAGCTGCCGATAACGGCGTCGCTGCTGCTGACGAAGCTTACCGCCTTGCACGCACTGGCTTCGATGCCGGGCGCATCTCACAGCTGGAGCTGCGCAGCATACGGTCTGCGCTGATCGCCGCACGCAATGCCGCCGTGATGGCACGCCTGGCGCGCGTCCGTGCAGAAGTCGAACTCGCGCGCCTTGATGGCCGCACCCCATTTTGAGGAAGCATCAATGACATCCAAAAATATCCGGCTCCTCTGTGGAGCAGCCCTACTTGTTGCCTTTGCTACCGGCTTCGGCTTTGCCCAGCTCATCCCCCTTTCGGAGCCCGCTGCTCATGTCGAGGATGATGAGCACGCCACTCACAATGATTCTGACCATCAGGACCAGCACGAGAATGCGCCATCCGAGGAAGGCGTCGTCACATTGACAGCGAGGCAAATCGCAGCGTCGGGTATCAGCATCGCGAGCGTGGGCCGCGGCGGCGGCGGTGCCGAGTATCGACTGTCAGGCCGAGTCGAGCCTTCGGTGGGTGCTCGGGCAGTCGTGGCGGCGGTCACGGACGGAAGGGTCGAGGAAATACACGTCGCTCCAGGCTCATCGGTGGAAGCCGGTCAGCTCCTGGCGGTCATGGTCAGTGGTGATGCAGCTGCATTGCGTGCAAACGCCGATGCCGCCGTTGCCGAGGCAGAAGCTGCGCACCTTGTTTATCAGCGCGACTTGAATCTCCTCGAACAGGGGATTGTCGCTCGTCAAGACATGGAGACCTCCCGCGCCCGATCACTCGCCGCCGATGCGGCGGCAAGGGCAGCACAAGCGAAGGTTGCGGCGGGTGGCTCACCGGATGCCTCGGGGCGCCTCAGTGTTGTCAGCCCAATCGCGGGTGTAGTCAGCGCGGTCAGTATCACGGCAGGTGGTTTCGTCGCATCAGGTGGCACCGTCGCAGAGATTTCCGATCCGGCCCGAGTGGAGCTGGTGTTCAGCGCCCCTCCCGCGTTGGCCTCCGAAGTAACCGCTGGAACTCGCCTCCAAGTCACAGGCCCTTCCGACAGCTTCGAAGCCGTGGTCGTGGGCGTAGCCGCCAATGCGCGTGAGCAAAGCGGTGCAGCCGTCATTCGCGCGCGATCGACCTCAAGCGCCCTACCACCTGCCGGGTCTCCTGTGACCGGAACTGTCGTCACGAACGATCAGGAAGGTGGATTGATCGTCCCCGCCGACGCCGTTCAAACCGTGGAGGGTCGATCGGTAGTCTTCGTAGCCGAGGACAACGGCTTTCGCGTCACGCCGGTGCTCGCGGGCCGGCGCGCGGGCGGGTACATCGAGATCCTCAACGGGCTGTCTGGCGAGGAACGCATTGCCAGCACGAATGCATTCCTGCTGAAAGCCGAACTCGCCAAGGGCGAGGCCGAGCACGGCCACTGAGGATTACCCATATGTTCAAGTTTATTATCGAAACAGCGGTCCGCTTCCGATGGGCCGTGGTCTTCGTCGCGACGCTCATCGCGGCCTATGGCCTGTTCCAGCTCACCAAGCTCCCCATTGATGCCGTGCCGGACATCACCAACCGCCAGGTGCAGATCAACACCATCGCACCAGCGCTCGCGCCCGGTCAGATCGAACGCCAGGTCACCTATCCACTTGAAACGGCCTTGGCCGGCATCCCGGGTCTGACCAGCACGCGCTCGATCTCGCGCAACGGATTCTCCCAGATCACAGCCATCTTCACCGACCAGACCGACATTTACTTCGCACGCCAGCAAGTGGCTGAACGTATGCGCGAAGTGCTGGAGGATTTGCCCGAAGGGGTGACGCCGATGATGTCGCCGGTAACCACCGGGCTGGGCGAAGTCTTGATGTGGACGGTGGATTTCACGCCGCTCGATCCCGAGAACGTCGGTCAACCGAATGAACCGGGCTGGCAGGCCAACGAGGTGTATCTGACACCGGAAGGCGACCGCCTCACCACGCCAGAGGAGCGTGCCACCTACCTGCGCACAGTGCAGGACTGGATTATCGCACCGCAGATGCGCTCGGCTCCCGGGCTCGCGGGCGTCGACACCATCGGTGGCTACGTCAAGGAATACGCCATCCGTCCGAATGCCGAACGGCTTGCAGCCTACGGTCTCGGCCTAGGCGATCTCGTGCAGGCGCTTGAACGTTCCAACGTCCAGGCGGGTGCCGGATTCATCCAGCGTGCTGGCGAGGGTCTGATCGTTCGGACCGATGCCCTTGCGCAGACTGTCGACGATCTGGCGCAGGCGCCTGTCGCCAATCGCGACGGCTTCGTCATCCGGGTCTCGGATGTGGCGAGTGTCGGTCTGGGACGGGCGCCGCGCCTGGGCGCCGCCTCGCGCGATGGACACGAAGCCGTGCTTGGCACTGCATTGATGATCGCCGACGGCAATAGCCGCACCGTGGCGCAGGCCGCGGCCGAACGCCTTGTCGAAGTCAATCGCTCCCTGCCGCCGGACATCGTGGCCGAACCCGTGCTCGACCGCAGCGAGCTGGTGAATTCCACGATCAAGACGGTCGCCAAGAACCTGACCGAAGGCGCGCTGCTGGTCATCGCTGTGCTGTTCCTGTTGCTGGGCAACTTCCGCGCGGCGGCTATCACCGCATTGGTGATCCCGTTGTCATTCCTGTTCGCAGTGATCGGCATGAACCGCTTCGGGATCAGCGGCAACCTGATGAGCCTTGGCGCGCTCGATTTCGGCATCCTCGTCGATGGTGCGGTGATCGTAATCGAGGCGACGCTGCTTATGCTTGGCCAAAAGCGGGCCGAATTGGGTCGTGCATTGTCCGCAGGCGAGCGGCTGGGCGTGGCGATCCAGGCGGCGCGCAAAATGGTGCGGCCCGCTGCCTTCGGCCAGACCATCATCCTACTGGTATTCGCACCGATCCTCACGTTGGAAGGCGTCGAGGGCAAGACCTTCCAGCCCATGGCGGCGACCCTCATGCTTGCCTTGGTCGGCGCATTCATCCTTTCGTTCACCTTTGTACCGGCGATGGCGGCGCTGTTCGTGCGAGAACCCAAGACCAAGTCCGAACATACCCCGGAGCAAGAACATGGACATGAGCATGAACACGGACATGATGGCGAGCATGAAACTCGCCTCATCCGTTACGTGCGCGGCAAGGTAGAACCGGTCATCCGCATCGCGGTCACGCGGCCACGTACCGTATTTGCAGGCGCTGTTCTCATGCTCGCGATCGGTTTGATGTCTTTCATCTCGCTGGGTCGCGAGTTCATGCCCACGCTCGACGAAGGCAACCTCGCGATGCAGGCCCTGCGGGTTCCTTCTGCTTCGCTTGAGCAATCGCTGTCGATGCAGCTTGCCCTGGAGAGGGCGCTGACGAGTGAGCCGGAAGTGAGGACCATCTTCTCACGCACGGGTACGGCGGAAGCGGCCATCGATCCGATGCCGGTCAACATCTCCGACAGCGTGATCGTGCTCAAGCCGCGCTCGGAATGGCCCGACCAATCGCTGGACAAGGAAGAGCTGATCAGCCGACTAGAGTCCATCGTCGGCAACCAGATCGGCAATGCGTTCGAGTTCAGTCAACCCATCGAACTGCGTTTCAACGAGCTGATTTCCGGCGTGCGTACCGACCTGGCCGTCATGGTCTTCGGCGACGACTTCGACATCATGCAGAGAGCTGCGGATCAGATCGCACTCACGCTGCGTGGCGTAGAGGGTGCCGCCGACGTGCGCGTGGAGCAGGTCTCGGGACTGCCGACGCTCACGGTGCGGGTCGATCACGCCGCCGCCGCCCAGTACGGCTTGACGGCTGCCGATGTCAGCGAAGCGGTCGCGACCGGCATCGGCGGCACCTCGGCAGGCAAGATCTTTGAGGGCGATCGCCGCTTCGATGTGGTGATTCGGTTTGACGAGGACGCGCGCAATGACCCGGCACAGCTAGCTGCCCTGCCCATCGTCGCGCCGGACGGTACGGTGGTGCCGCTCTCCTCGGTCGCGCAAATCGGAGTCAGCGAAGGCCCTAACCAGATCAGCCGAAACAATGGTAGCCGGAGGATCGTGGTACAGGCAAACGTACGTGGCCGCGATCTGGGCGGGTTCGTGGGGGAGGCACAGACTGCGGTGGCCGATGTGTCGCTTCCAGCAGGCGTATACATGACCTGGGGAGGGCAGTTCGAGAACCTGCAACGCGCAGAAGCACGACTAATGCTGGTGGTCCCGATCGTGTTCCTGCTGATCGGAACCCTGCTGTACATGGCACTGGGCACGATCCGTGAAGCCGCACTGGTGTTCGTCTGCGTGCCATTGGCGCTGGTAGGAGGTGCATTGGCGCTGCTGCTGCGTGACATGCCTTTCTCCGTGTCGGCCGCTGTGGGTTTCATCGCCGTGTCGGGAGTGGCGACACTCAACGGCCTGGTGCTGATGCAGGCGATTCGCGAACGCCTGACCGCTGGCGATTCACCGCTGGAGGCCGCTGCCGCCGGCGCGGCCAGTCGCCTGCGTGCGGTGCTGACCACGGCGCTCGTTGCGATCGTCGGCTTCATCCCGATGGCGATCGCTACCGGCTCCGGGGCCGAGGTGCAAAAGCCGCTGGCCACCGTCGTCATCGGTGGTCTGATCACGGCTACTGTACTGACCTTGCTGGTATTGCCAACCTTCGCCGCGCGAGCTACGAAGCCGAGGGTCAATAGCACTGCCAGTTCAGAAGGGACCGCTAAACCGCTGGAGTCCGCGCCATGAAGTCTGATCTGACCCATCAGAAAACCGTTCTGCTGCAAGTATTGCTGTGGAACCTTGCCCTGTTTGTCGGGCTCGGCGTGGTCGGCTGGTTGGCCGACTCCAGCGCGTTACTCGCCAACGCCCTCGATAATGGGTCAGATGCGGCCGTCTATCTACTGAGCTATCTCGCCATAGACAGGCGTTCCGCATGGAAGCGCTCAGCAGCGACGGTGTCCGGGGTAATGCTGCTACTGTTCGCTATCGTCGTCATAGCGGATGTCTTCAGGCGCTGGACCTATGGTGCTGAACCGCTAGGCCCGGTGATGATGGTGATGGCATTGATGGCGGGCGCTATTAACCTCTGGTGCCTCGCCCTGCTGCGGCGCGTCCGTTCCAGTGACATCAACTTGAAGGCGGCCGAGACCTTCAGCTTCAACGATTTCATTTCCAATGGGGGGGTGATCGTCGCAGGCGGGCTTGTGCTCTGGCTCGGCTCGTCCTGGCCGGATCTCGTAGTAGGAGCCCTAATTGCAACAGTCGCCTTAAAGGGAGGAGTTGAAATTCTGAAAAACGTACGCGAGGACAGGAAATCACGTGAGTAAATTCACCAGGCCAATTGCGATGCAAATGTCGGATGGACGACTGCATTGTTCCGCCTTCGCCGCGCGAGCTGCGAAGCCACACATCAATAGAGGGGCCAGCGCATGACGAACATACTGCGCCTCACTCTGTGCTTACGACACCAGCGATATCATTCGTGTGCCACGACGATGTGAGTAGACATCATAAAGCGCAGCTCGTTGCCGTCGCGGTAATGTTGGACGGCTTTTCGTGTGTCCTCCTTGACAGCTTCGACCAGTTCAGCCCGGACTATGGAGTCTAGCTGTGCGAATAACGGCACTGCCACAGGCCAGATCCAGCACGCGCGCACTGCGCTGCGGGCCGACAATCTCAAGCAATATCCGTGTGAATGGATCAGCCATAGCTGGGCTGAGGTAGTGCTCATAAGTTTCTGCCGGGCTCGGCGCGTCGTTAGTCATTTACTTGCTCCTTGGTCCGTTAGTCGTCCAACCCGATCTTCTCAAACCACAGGGCGAAGCGTGCAAGATACCCTCGGCCTATCGTTTTCTCATACATGGTCCACGTTGTACCGGGCAGCTGCTCCGTTTTTTTAAGCGCGTCATCCATAAAGATTGAGATACCGAGCATGCCGAGCGAGCCAGAAGAAGCGCATGGCTCGTAATGGCAATTCGATGCGACGCATAGTCGAGCCACGGTACGATGATTGCCACTGTTGGCGGTATAGCCTGACCAGCAGCTAAAAGGGAGAGCTGAACGATGGCACACCAAAAATATGCATCTTATATCGGAACCCGTTACCAGTGCGCGGCGGCCTGTAGCTCTCGAATTTTAATTACAAACGTTAACCGCCCATATGCCCGACAGGACGTTTCGGTCAGCCGCTATCAGCTCTGGTCGGCGCTGGTGTCCTTGCCAACTACAAGCCTGGTGCTAGTGGAGATTCCTGATTTGCCTTAGATAGCTTCAAGGTATCGCTTGATTTAGGTTGATCTGCGAAGCCGGAGGGCATTGAACACCACTGACGCCGAACTCAAGCTCATCGCCAATGCGGCAAACATAGGCGAAAGAAGAAGGCCGGCAAATGGGTACAAGACGCCTGCTGCAAGCGGTACGCCCAGCGCGTTGTAAACAAATGCGAAGCCGAGGTTCTGCTTCATATTGGTGACGGTCTTCTCCGATAGGAAGCGAGCCGTAGAAATGCCGCGCAGGTCCCCTTGCACGAGAGTGACTTGTGCGCTGTTCATGGCCACATCGGTTCCGGTTCCCATGGCGATGCCGACATTCGCCTTGGCAAGGGCCGGCGCATCATTGATGCCGTCGCCTGCCATCGCAACAATCCGTCCTTCGGACTGCAGCTTATTGACCAAATCGAGCTTGTCACTCGGCGTCACTTCACCATGAATCTCGTCGATGCCCAGCCGTTCCGCAACAGCCTTCGCTGTCGAGACACCATCGCCGGTCGCCATAATGAGGCGGATTCCCGCTGCCTTCAGAGCCTCCACGGCTTCAGGCGTGGTCTGCTTGATGGGGTCAGAAACAGCCAGCAAGCCGGCGAGTGTGCCATCCACCGCCAGATACATAACGCTGGCTCCCGTTTTCCGGAAGGTTTCAGCAGTGCCGCTCAACTCGGCGACATCGACCTTCTCGTGCTCCATGAGCGCCGTGTTACCCAGGGCCAGCATTTTGCCGTCAACCCGACCACGTACACCGATCCCGCTACCGGATTCAAATTCATCGACCGGGCTGAGGATCAGTCCGCGTTCCCGAGCGGCAGTGACGATCGCGTCAGCAAGGGGATGTTCGCTACCTTGATCCAAGCTGGCCGCAATTTGCAGGACTTCATCAGCGGCAAAGTCGCCAGCGGGAACGGCTTGATCGAAGGCCGGGCGGCCTTCGGTCAAAGTGCCCGTCTTATCAACGATGAGCGTATCGACTTTCCGCAGATTCTCTATTGCTGCAGCATCGCGGAACAGCACGCCCTGGGTGGCGCCGCGGCCCGTTGCCACCATGACAGACATCGGCGTCGCGAGCCCCAGCGCACAAGGGCACGCGATGATCAATACAGCCACTGCGTTAATCAAGCCATAAACCCAACTTGGCTGTGGACCGAAAACGCCCCAGACAAACAGTGTTGCGATAGCGATCACGACTACAGCCATCACAAAGTAACCGGCCACCAGGTCAGCCATCCGCTGCATTGGCGCACGAGTGCGCTGAGCCTGTGTAACCAGCTGGACGATTTGCGACAGCACCGTGGCTGAGCCTACTTTCTCTGCTCGTATCACCAGTGCGCCAGACGTATTCATGGTCGCACCAATAACTTTGTCACCGGGGCCTTTGCTTACGGGTAGAGACTCCCCTGTAAGCATGGACTCATCAAGGGAGCTGGCGCCTTCTTCGACAACCCCATCAACGGGTACCTTTTCGCCGGGGCGCACCCGCAAGCGATCACCTTCGTGAACATGCGTCAGCGGCACATCCTCTTCGGTGCCGTCTGCGTTGATACGGCGCGCCGTTTTGGGCGCCAGACCCAGCAAGGATCTGATCGCGGCAGAGGTTTGCGATCGGGCGCGGAGTTCGAGAACCTGGCCGAACAGGGTTAGCGAGATGATGACCACCGCAGCTTCGAAGTAAACGCCGACGCGCCCCATCGACTGGAAGGTTTCTGGGAAGCTGCCCGGCGCCACCGTTGCAATCGTGCTGTAGATGAATGCCGCTCCCGTACCTAAACCAATGAGCGTCCACATATTAGGGCTGCGATTGATGACCGATTGCCAGCCGCGTACAAAAAATGGCTGCCCTGCCCACAACACCACCGGCAATGACAAGACGAGCTCGATCCATGTCTGCATGCCTATGTTGAACCAGCCAAGTTGGGGACCGAACATGGCCAGCACGGTGACGACGATGGTGAAAGGCAGCGTCCACCAGAATCGTCGAGAAAAATCTCTCAGTTCTGGGTTGTCGTCGTCCAGGGTGGGCATGAGCGGCTCGAGTGCCATCCCACACTTGGGACAGGTTCCTGGATGGTCCTGTTGAATTTCAGGATGCATCGGGCAGGTGTAGATTGTACCAGGCTCTACTTGTCCGGCAGATTCTTCTTTATTTCGTGGTGCAGTGAATTTCTCAGGCTCGCTTTCGAACGTGTGCATACACTTTGCACTGCAAAAATAAAAAGACTTTTCGTCATGTGCAACGTGATAGGGAGACTCTTCTGTTACATTCATCCCGCACACAGGATCAGTAAGCTGCGACCCGAAGTCCTGTTTTTTTACGGCCTGATTATGGGACCGTTCATTGTTCTCCGCCATGACTATAAGACCTCTTCAGGAATAAGCGATACTTCGCGACTTAATGTGCGAGCACGAACCCATCCGCGCGTCGCGACGAATACAATATTTTTCGGGTTACCTATCGTTTAGCGTAGCTTTGGTCGCAAACATAGGGTTACAAAAAGTATGCGGTATCGTGATGACAAAGCGCGTAAGGCTGTCATCCGACTCCGCATGGATTCTACCCTTGTGCGCCTCGACGATAGTCTTGACAATCGCCAGGCCCAACCCCGCGCCTTCACCTTTGCTCTGACGTGAAGGATCAACGCGGTAGAAGCGATCAAAGATTTGAGATAATGCTTGTCGCGGAATCTTTGGTCCGGGGTTTTCGACACTGATCGTGGTAGCTCCCACATCTTGATGCAGTCGAACAGTAATGCTTGCGCCGCGCGGCGTGTAACGGATCGCATTGGAAAGGAGATTGCTGAGTGCGCGGCGAAGCATTTCTCGATCAGCCTGTATCGGTGCTGCGCGCCCCTTGAGCTGCAACGAGACACCCCGATCTTCTACCCATGCCTCGAAATACTCGAACAATCCCTGGGTCGCTTCGGTGAGGTCCACGGTCTCCAGATAGAGATCGTCCGGGGCGTTCTCGGTCTGTGCCAGAAACAGCATGTCGTTGATCATCCGATTCAGGCGCCCGAATTCCTCTAGGTTCGAGTAAAGAATTTCCCGGTACTCATCAGCGGAACGGGGCTGACCCACCGCCACTTCCGTCTGAGTGGTCAGGTTGGTGACTGGCGTGCGCAGTTCATGGGCGATGTCGGCGGAGACATTGGCGAGTTGGGCGTATCCCTCCTCGATGCGCCCGAGCATAGCGTTGAACGAGGCGATGGTCTCTTCCAGTTCGATCGGTACTTCCTTCGGGTCCAATCGCATGTACAACTTGGAAGAGGTGATCGCTCGAATCTTTTCGTTGGCCCTGCGAATCGGTTTGTGCCCCCAGCGAACCGCACTCCAGGCCACCAGGATCGCAATGCACATGACGATGCAGACCGTCCACCACTGGATGCGTTTAAAACTCCTGATGAAGGTGAGATGGCCGCCGATATCCATCGCAACGGCTATCGTATATCTCTCACCCTGGGTTTCATCGCCGCTGATCTGTAAAACGGCTCCGCGATAGTGGGTCTCGTTTTCTTCCCATATCGCCATTTTCTGCTCACTTGCGAGATCGATTGGCCGCTCATTCGCGGCAAAGCGTGCCAGATCGGGACCACTCCTGGGAGCATAGAGTGTTTCTCCGGCAGCATTGGCCACATAGTAGTAGACGCCATGGTGCCCGCGGACTGCACGCTGCAAGGCCTGCGCGTCGCTGTTGTCATGCACCTCACCTAGCGCTCGGATCACCGAACTGGCTATCACCCCCAATTCTTCTTCGTCCATCTCGGCGAAGTGCTGATCCAGCGATCTGACACTGATCCAGTTGAATATCAGGAATACCACCAGCATCGCGAGGCCGACTAACCAGGTCACCCGCGATGCGAGTGACGCTGGACGATGGGCGATAGCAGATCTATTCGTCATCCGGAACATCCAGCGTATAGCCCATGCCCCGGACGGTATGAATGAGCTTGGGTTCGAAGTCATCGTCGATCTTTGCCCGCAACCGACGAATCGCGACATCGATCACATTGGTGTCGCTGTCGAAGTTCATGTCCCAGACCTGGGACGCGATCAGCGAACGCGGCAACACTTCACCCTGACGACGCGCCAACAACTCAAGTAGCGCGAACTCCTTGTTGGTCAGATTGATACGCCGTCCGCCGCGGATCGCCCGCCGCCGTGCCAGGTCCAGTTCGAGATCCACGATCTGCATGCGGTCGCGATGGCCGGGCGTGGCGCCGCGACGCAGCAGAGTGCGCACGCGAGCGAGCAACTCCGCAAAGGCAAACGGCTTGACCAGGTAATCGTCGGCTCCCAGCTCCAGCCCCTGCACGCGATCATCCACATGGCCACGTGCGGTCAGGAACAACACAGGAACCTGGTTGCCCGCGGCCCTGACCGACTGCAGGATGCGCCAGCCGTCTATATCAGGCAGCATGACATCGAGAATGATCAGGTCGTAGGCTTCCGTCATGGCCATGTGGTGACCATCGAGCCCGGTGCGTGCCAGGTCGACGACAAACCCTGCTTCCATAAGGCCCTGACGAACGTAGTCCGCCGTCTTGTTCTCGTCTTCGACAACCAGCAGTTTCATCGTTGCTTCACTCATGCGGCGCCCGGCCACTCATGACAGGCGAATCGGGGCAGGTGGCTTCAACCAGCAATCTACCTGGCCGGACCTGCCAGGATGATGACGTATAGATTACAAAAATGTAATTATCATGTCACCAGAATGACAGTGACAGCTCCATAGGATAAGCATCGAAACTGGCGTGAAATCTCCTTCCAGACGCCACGACTATGGAGCTTTTCTATGAGCAGCCCACCCGATCAAAAGCGCGGCTTCTGGCGCAGCCCCGCAGGCTTTGTCCTATGCGTATTCCTCTTTATCGCCGGGTTATTTCTCTGGCTTGAACACCGGATTCATATCCTCGGGGCGTGGCCGTTCTTTCTGCCCCTGCTGATCTGCATCGGCATGCACTTCTTCCTGCACCGGAATCATGGTGGGCATGGCAACCACAGCAGCCACGACCATCGGAACGATCGCGATGCACGGTGACGTCCCAGCCTACGGCCTGTGGTTTCTGGCCCTCGTGAACGCGGGCATCTTCATCCTGTTTGCCTTCAGTTTCTTCAAGCCCAAGACGGCCCAGGATTGGCGCTCACTGGGGGCGTTCTCCGCCTTCATCGTCGCCCTGTTCGTGGAAATGTACGGCTTCCCGCTGACTCTCTATCTGCTGGCGGGCTGGATAGGCAGCCGGTTCCCGGAACTCGACCCGCTATCCCACGATGCAGGCCACCTGTGGCCCGCGCTGTTTGGCTGGACGATGGACCCGCACTGGAGCCCCTTCCACATACTGAGCTATGTGCTGATCGGCGGTGGATTTCTTCTCATTGCCAACGGCTGGCGGATACTCCATGAGGCCCAACGCGCCGGCTCGCTGGCGACAACAGGGCCTTACGCCCAGGTGCGGCATCCGCAGTACCTGGGATTCGCGCTCATCATGATCGGCTTCTTCTTTCAATGGCCGACGCTGGTCACCGGCCTGATGCTGCCGGTGCTGCTCGTCATGTACTGGCGTCTCGCCAAGCGGGAAGAACGCGACGTGGAAACGGCGTTTGGCGACGTGTATCGCCGCTATGCGCAAGAAGTTCCGGCATTCCTGCCCCGGCTTGGCAGGCTGTTCAAAGAAAGAAAAGAGGCCTAATCCCATGGCAACGAACGACCCGCATGCACAGCACCGCCATGGCCACGGCGAACATGGGCATCACGCCGCCCACGGCGGCGGCACCATCGCCGCGGCCGGCTCCACACACGCGGCGCATGCCGGGCACGGCGGCCACGACCATGCCGCCATGGTCGCCGATTTCCGCCGCCGCTTCTGGATCACGCTGCTGCTGACGCCGCCGATCCTGCTGCTGTCACCGATGATCCAGCACCTGCTCGGCATCGGCGACGCGCTGGCGTTTCCGGGCGACCGCTATGTCCTGTTCGTGTTGTCGTCGGTCGCTTACGTCTACGGCGGCTGGCCCTTCCTGACGGGTTTCACTTCCGAGCTGCGCAAGGGCCAGCCCGGCATGATGACGCTGATCGCTTTGGCGATCTCGGCGGCCTATTTCTTTTCGGCCGCCGTCACCTTCGGCTTCCCCGGCGAGGAGTTCTATTGGGAGTTGGTGACGCTGATCGCCATCATGCTGCTCGGCCATTGGGTCGAGATGCGCTCGGTCATGGGTGCCTCGCGTGCACTGGAGGAGCTGGTCAAGCTGCTGCCCGACAGCGCGACTCGGATCGACGCCGACGGCAGCACGCACGAAGTACCGATCGCCACACTCACCCACGGTGACCGCGTGCTCGTGCGCCCCGGCGCCAAGGTGCCCGTGGACGGCGAGATCATCGAAGGGTCGTCGGGGTTCAACGAAGCGATGCTCACGGGTGAGTCCCGGCCCGTCACCAAGGGTATCGGCGCCACTGCGATCGGCGGTGCGATCAACGGTGCCAATGCCGTCACCATTCAGGTCACAGCCACCGGCGAGGACACCTACCTTTCTCAAGTCATCGAGCTGGTGAAGAAAGCGCAGGCGACTCGTTCGCGCACGCAGGATGTCGCCAACCGGGCCGCCGCCTGGCTGACCTATATCGCGCTCACGGTCGGCTTCGGCACGCTGTTCGTCTGGTGGCTGATGCTCGATCAGCCGCTCAACTTCGCCATAGAGCGCATGGTCACGGTGATGGTGGTGGCCTGCCCGCATGCGCTGGGCCTGGCTGTACCGCTGGTCGTGGCCGTGAGTACCTCGCTCAGCGCCGGCAACGGCCTGCTGATCCGCGACCGCGCCGCTTTCGAGCGGGCGCGCCATCTCGATGCGGTGGTGTTCGACAAGACCGGCACCCTAACCGAAGGCCGCTTCGGCGTCAGCGACATCGTGCTGCTCGGCGACGGCGACGAGAATCAGGAACTGGCCTTCGCCGCCGCGGCCGAGAGCCAGTCCGAACATCCGATCGCTCACGGCATCGTCGCCGAGGCCAAGAGCCGCAGCATCGCCATTCCCAAAGCCAGCGACGTCAGCAACATCACCGGCGAGGGTATCGTCGCGAAAGTCCATGGGCAGGATGTACGCATCGTCAGCCCCGGTCACCTGACACGCCAGGGCAAGCCAATCACCCACGAGAAGCTCGCGCAACTCGAAGCGGCCGGTAAGACCGTGGTGGTACTGGAGCGCGATGGCCAGCCCCGTGCGCTGTTCGCGCTGGCCGACATCGTGCGGCCCGAGTCGAAGGAGGCCATCGCCGAACTGACCCGGTTGGGCATCCGCTCGGTGATGCTGACCGGCGATGCGCGCGGTGTCGCCGAGTCGGTCTCCAAGGAGTTGGGCATCACCGAATACTTCGCCGAAGTGCTGCCCGACCAGAAGTCGGAGAAGATCAAGGAACTCCAGGAGCGTGGGCAGTCGGTCGCCATGGTCGGCGACGGCGTGAACGATGCGCCGGCGCTGGTGCAGGCTGACCTGGGCGTGGCGATCGGCGCGGGCACCGATGTGGCCGTGGAGTCCGCCGATGTGGTGCTGGTGCGCAGCGACCCCCGTGACGTGGGCGCGATTCTTGGCCTGTCGCGCGCCACCTATCGCAAGATGGTGCAGAACCTTATCTGGGCGACGGGCTACAACGCCGTCGCCATCCCGATGGCCGCCGGCATCACCTTCGGCACTGGTTTCATGATGACCCCCGCCGTCGCCGCCGTCTTCATGTCGGCCAGCACGGTGATCGTCGCGATCAATGCCCAGTTCCTGCGGTTCTACAGGCGGCACGCATGAGCGATGCCAGCCAACAAGTCGGCCAGCGCGATCGGCTGATTCTGCCTCTGCCAGGCAACGAGATATTGGCCCGCCAACTGGCGGATGCGGGCGGCTGGGAGTTGGGCGCCATCGAGACCCGGCAATTCCCTGACGGCGAAAGTTATATCCGCATCCTGTCCGAAGTGGCGGACAAGTCGGTGATCCTCGTCTGCACGTTGGCGCGTCCGGATGCGTGCTTTCTGCGGCTCATCTTCGCAGCCGATGCCGCCCGCGAATTGGGGGCGCGCGAAGTGATTCTGGCCGCTCCGTATCTGGCCTATATGCGACAGGATCGTCGTTTCCAGGCAGGCGAAGCCGTGACCTCCAAGAGTTTTGCCCGGCTTGTGTCGTCGAGCTTCGATCGACTGGTCACGGTCGACCCACATCTGCATCGCTATCCGGCATTGTCCGCGCTCTACACCATTCCGACCGACACGCTGCATGCGGCGCCGCTGTTGGCAGATTGGGTCGCGGCGGAAGTCGAAAACCCGCTCTTGGTCGGCCCGGATGAGGAAAGCGAGCAATGGGTGGCTGCCATTGCCGAGCGCATCGGCGCGCCACATGCGGTGCTGCGCAAAATTCGCCACGGCGACCGCAACGTCGAGGTCAAATTGTCCGACCTGTCCGCGTGGCACGGCCGCCAGCCGGTGCTGACCGACGACATCGCCTCATCCGGCCGGACGCTGATCGAAGCGGCCCGGCAGTTGCCGCAGCAGGGCTTTGCACGGCCGTTTGTTGCCGTGGTGCACGGCATCTTTGCCGAGGATGCCTATCAACGCCTCGTGCCCCTGTGCGGGCGAATCGTCTCGACCGATGCCGTACAACATGAGAGCAACGCCATCGGACTGGCGCCGCTGATCGCAAGAGCAATGGCGCTGAGTGGAATAGGCAGTGAAAACGTTGTCCGTCACCGGCGCCCGCCGGAGCCGCCGCCCGATACTGGGTGAGGTGCGCGGGTGTCGATTTCGTTTCGGGCCAGCGATCCGCCGTCATAGACGGCCGGTCGTTGACTGACGAACAAGAACAATTGACTGGAGGCGGCGACGGCATGAACGAGATGACAACGGGAGCATTCGAGACCTGGCGCAAGGGCTACGGCCCGATCACACACAACGAAGAAACGATAGAGCGCGTCGCTGCCCTGGCCACGTCCGGCCGCATCGATCCGGGAGCCCTTTACCGCATCCTCGCTGCCGCCGACCGCTTGACCTCTGCCGCGATGTGGACGGTCGTCCATATGACCTATGCCCGCCGTGTCGATCTTTCCGGCGCGCCACTCCCGGCCGATGCGTTCAAACCGACGCCCGAAGGCCATACCGGCGGATCACTCAACATGGTGCCCGCTTTCGTTGGCTATCTCGCCGCCAACGCGATCACTGCGAAAACCCGTTCGTGGCTGATGGGGCAAGGCCACTGTGTCGCCGCGATCGAGGCGGTCAACGCGCTCACCGGAGACGTGTCGACCGCCCAAAAGGGTCGCTACGACCGCAGCGAGAAAGGTCTCTCGCAGCTTGCGGCCGACTTCTATTCCTACGCCATCGACGCCGAGGGCAACGCAGCCGTGCCGCTCGGCAGCCACGCCGGACCGAACACGGCCGGTGCAATCTCGGAAGGCGGCTATCTCGGCTTCGCAGAGGTTCAGTATGTCCATGCGCCACTGCCGGGCGAATGCCTTGTCGCGTTCCTGAGCGATGGCGCCTTCGAGGAGCAACGCGGATCAGACTGGACGCCGCGCTGGTGGCGTGCCGAGGATTCCGGCCTTGTCGTTCCTGTCATGATTCTCAACGGTCGCCGCATCGAGGAGCGCGTACAGATCGCGCAGCAGGGCGGCGCCGACTGGCTGGCCGAACATCTCAGGCTCAACGGCTTCGATCCCTTCATCATCGACGGCCGCGATCCCGCCGCCATCGCCTGCGCCATCATCGACGCTGAAATCCGGCTTGAGGGCTTTGCCATCGACCCCGACCGAACCTATCCCGCACCCATTCCCTATGTCATCGCCGAGACGGTCAAGGGCTTCGGCTTTCCTGGCGCCGACACCAACGCTGCTCACAATCTTCCTCTTGGCGGGAGCCCGGCAAGCGATGAGCCCGCTCGCAATGCCTTCAACGAGGCGGCACATGTGCTGTTCGTTCCGCCCGCAGAGATCGAGCGCGCGGTCACCGCCATCGCCGTCCATGACCGGCAGGGCCGCGAGCCCGAAAGCCGGCATCCGCTCGCGCTGCGCAACCCACCCGTGCCGTGCCTGCCCGAGCCGGAATGGACGGCTGCCAGCGATCCGCCCGGTTGCGCCATGCGTGCGCTCGATCACTGGTTCATCCGCCTCGTGAACGCCAACCCCGGTCTTCGCCCGCGTGTCGGCAATCCAGACGAGCTGCGCTCCAACCATATGGGCGCCACCCTCGACAGGCTGCGCCATCGTGTGAACACTTCCGAGCCTGGCGTCGCCGATGCCGTCGACGGTGCGGTCATCACCGCGCTCAATGAAGAGGCTGTGGCGGGTGCGGCGCTGGCCAACAAAAGCGGGATCAACCTGATCGTCAGCTACGAGGCCTTCGCCATGAAGATGCTCGGTGGCTTGCGTCAGGAGATCGTCTTTTCCCGGAGGCAGCGCGAAACCGGGCAGGAGCCGCGCTGGATCTCGGTACCGCTGCTTGTCACGTCCCATACCTGGGAGAACTCGAAGAACGAGCAGTCACATCAAGACCCGACCATCGGCGAGGCGCTGCTGGGCGAGATGTCCGATACCGCGCGAGTGCTCTTCCCGGTCGATGCGAACAGCGCCATGGCCACTCTGCGCTGCGTCTATCAGGGGCGCGGCCAAGTGGCGTGCCTGATCGTTTCCAAGCGTGACATGCCGCACCGCTTCGATGCTGAGGCGGCCAACCGTTTCGCCAACGATGGCGCGGCACATGTCGACGGGGAATCCGAGGGCACGGAGCTTCAGATCGTCGCCATCGGCGCCTATCAGCTCGAAGAGGCGCTGAAGGCCGCCCATCGCCTCAGAACCCGAGGTCGCCGTGTTCTCGTCACCGCCATGTCCGAGCCCGGCCGCTTCCGCATTCCCCGCGATTCGATCGAGGCAGCCTTCACGGCAAGCGATGATGAGCTGGCTGCTCTATTCCCTCCGGGCGCGCCGCGCCTGATCGTCTCTCATACCAGACCCGAGCCCATGCTCGGCCTGCTCCGGCGACTGGATTCCGGTCCGCGCACAACAGCCGCGCGCGGCTACATCAGCCGGGGCGGCACACTGGAAGTGTCCGGTATGCTGTTTGCCAACCGCTGCTCCTGGGCGCATCTGATCGATGCCGCCGTTCCTCTCACCGGCTGGAACAGAGACGACCTCCTCGTTCCCGCTGAACGGGACGCCGTGGACGGCCGCGGCCATCCGGGCGCCATCGCCGTGCTCACCCTTGGAAGGCCGCCATGCTGACGCTCACTTCTCTCGGCGGTACCAGTACCGTCACCGGCTCGAAACACCTCCTCACCAACGGCGACAGACGCATCCTCATCGACTGCGGCTTGTTCCAGGGCCTGAAGAACCTGCGCGAACTGAACTGGGCACGACTACCGATCAAGCCCAAAGACATCGATGCCGTGGTACTGACTCACGCGCATCTCGATCATTCCGGCTACCTGCCGAAGCTCGTGCGCGACGGCTTCCGCGGGAAGATATACGCGACGTCGGCAACGCGCGACGTCGCCGAGTTGATCCTCAAGGACAGCGGCTACCTACAGGAGAAGGAGGCCGAGTACGCGAACCGGAAGGGTTTCTCCAAACACAAGCCGGCGTTGCCGCTGTACACGCTGAACGATGCCGAGCGCTCGCTCAAGCAGTTCTCCACCGCCCCCTTCGGCAAATCAGTGCAGCTTCCGGGCAATGCCACCCTGACCTTCCGCTATGCCGGGCACATCCTGGGTGCCGCCACGGCCGACATCGAATGGGGCGGCAAGCGCATCGTTTTCTCGGGGGATCTGGGTCGCTACGACGATCCGATGATGTTCGATCCCCAACCCGTGCCCGAAGCGGACTATATCGTCATCGAATCCACCTACGGCAACCGCACGCACGCGCCGGACGATCCCACGGATGCGCTCGGCGCGCTGATCGAGAAGACAGTAAGCCAGGGTGGCACAGTCGTCATTCCTGCATTCGCGGTTGGCCGCGCGCAGCTCCTGCTCTATCACCTGTGGCAACTTCGTCAGGCCGGACGACTCGCTTCGGTGCCCATCTACCTCGATAGCCCAATGGCGATCAACGCGAGCGAACTGCTTTGCGCACACTTGAACGACCACCGCCTACCTTCCGACATTTGCCAGACCGCCTGTGGAATCGCCACCTACACCCGCGAGGTCGAGGAGTCTAAGCAGATCACCGCCAGCCGCTTTCCCAAGGTGGTGATCTCAGCCAGCGGCATGGCAACCGGCGGCCGCGTGCTCCATCACCTGAAAGCCTTCGCGCCGAATCATGAGAACACCATCCTGTTTGCTGGGTTTCAGGCCGCCGGCACGCGCGGCCAGGCGATGCTGCAAGGTGCAAGCGAGGTGAAGATCCACGGGCAATGGGTGCCGGTTCGCGCGGAAGTCGCCAACCTGCCGGCGCTGTCGGCGCACGCAGACGCCAACGAGCTGATGCGCTGGCTCTCGGGATTCCGCCATGCCCCATCCCGTGTGTTCATTGTTCATGGTGAACCGCTCGCAGCCGAGGCGTTGCGTATCCGAATCGGCAAGGAATCGGGATGGCCTGCCGCCGTTCCGAGGCTGGACCAGGTATTCGAGCTATGACGAATCACACCGCCTTCATCGCCGACATCTCCGCGCCGCCGACATTGCGTGCGAAGCGCCTGGGCCTTCACGCGCAGCATCAGGCGATCGCCATCATGCGCACCGACTGTCACGTCTGCCGGGCGGAAGGGCTCTCTTCCCGTTCACAGGTGCTTCTCTCCGCAGGCGGTCGCCAAGTGCAGGCGATGCTCTTCCAGGCAGAGGGCGAACTGATCGCACCGGGCGAGGCCGCACTCTCCGAGGCCGCCTGGACACGCCTGGGCGTTGCGGAAGGCGATGTCATCACTGTCAGCCACGCGCCCGCGCTTGAGTCTTTGACGAGCGTGCGGCGGCGCATCTACGGCCACCGACTCGACGCGGTGGCGCTCAGCGGCATCGTCCGAGATATCGTCGCCGGGCGCTATACGGACGTTCACCTCTCTGCCTTCCTGACTGCCGGCGCATCCCTACCGCTCGACGACCAAGAAACCATCGGCCTCACCCGCGCGATGATCGACGTGGGCGACCGGCTGACCTGGGACACGCCGGTGGTCGTTGACAAGCACTGCATCGGCGGGCTGCCGGGGAACCGCACGACGCCCATCGTCGTCGCTATCGTCACGGCCAACGGGCTCGTGATGCCGAAAACATCCTCGCGCGCCATTACCTCACCGGCCGGCACCGCCGACACCATGGAGACGCTGGCCCCTGTCGATCTCGGCCTCACCGCGCTGCGGCGAGTCGTTGAAGCCGAGGGAGGTTGCATCGCCTGGGGCGGTGCCGTACACCTCAGCCCGGCTGACGACATTTTCGTGCGGGTTGAACGTGAACTCAACGTCGATACCGAAGGCCAGCTCATCGCCTCGGTGCTGTCCAAGAAAATCGCCGCCGGTTCGACCCACGTGGTACTCGACATTCCTGTAGGGCCGACCGCGAAGGTTCGGACCGAAGACGCTGCGCGCCAGCTCGGCGATCGGTTGATCTCTGTGGCCCAACATTTTGGGCTGCGGGCGACCTGCATCCGCACCAACGGTTTGCAGCCCGTCGGCCGAGGTATCGGCCCCTCACTTGAGGCGCTCGACATTCTGGCCGTGTTGCAGAACACGCCGGATGCGCCGGCTGATCTGCGCGAGCGCGCCGCGATGCTGGCCGGTGCCGCCCTCGAAATTGGCGGTATCGCAGCAGAGGGAGCTGGCTACGGGCTCGCCCTCTCGACGCTGGCCGACGGTCGCGCTTGGGAGAAATTTCAGCGCATTTGTGAAGCCCAGGGAGGTATGCGTGAACCGCCAAAGGCGGCGCACGTGCGCCCGCTGACCGCGCCCCACGCCGGGCGGGTCATGCTCATCAACAATCGAAAGCTCTCCCAGCTCGCGAAGCTCGCGGGCGCACCTCAAGCCAAGGTTGCGGGTGTACGCATGGAGGTCAATCTCGGCTCGATTGTGGAGAAAGGTCAGCCGCTGCTCCATTTGCATGCTGAGACGACCGGCGAGTTGGCGTATGCCCTGGACTACGTGGCCCACAGTGGGGATATCGTGCAGTTGGAAGATTGATGCCGCTTTTTGAATTGTATGAGGTAGCCAGGAAGCGGCTCGCCTTGGGAGACCAGTGTACGCCCATGACAGATTCCGTTCGCGACGTTGCCCTGTCAATCCACGTCTTTGCATCGGTCGGATGGATCGGATGACAGCTTGATGCAGGGTACGCCGCGATGGGTCAAGGCATTTACGGTCGCAAGCGCAATTATCGTACTCATGATTGCTGCCATGTTGCTTGGGGGAGGGCACGGCCCAAACGCTCACATGCCTCATTGAACGTCAGGACTACCGCCTATTCAGCTCATCAGAACCACAGACGAAGGCCAACGACCCAGCGGTTGTCGGTTCGGGAGTGGCTGCTGAGCCCGCGCAGGTCCGACGTCTCGCCGAAACTCCATTCGCGTTCGAATCCGATATAGGGCGCAAATTGCCGCGTGATCTCGTACCGCAAACGAACACCCGCCTCCACGGTACTCAAACCCGACCCGATGACCTCTTCCGGATCGGACTGCCCGAACCAGTTGGCTTCGACGCCCCAACTGGCGATCAGCCGGTTGGTGAACAGCATTTCGTACTCGGCCTCGACGATCGCCGCCGTCTTGCCGCCTTCTCCGACGTAACCCGTTGCCGACACCTCGAACTTGTAGGGCGCCAGCCCCTGGACGCCGAACGCGGCCCAGTTGCGCGGCGTTCCGCCCCCGCCGAAGTCACCGAAATCCCGGCGCACGCCCACCACGACATCCCACCAGGGATGGATCGCGCGTCCGTACATCACCTCGACCCGCGCACGCTGCAGGCTCTCATCCAGAGCGTGCCCCTTGGTCCTCAGCCAGAGGCGGTTGATGTCGCTCCCGACCCAGCCGATTCCCTCCCAGGCGATCTCCCTGCCTTCATCCGTGTTCGCCCCTTCCAACTGATCCATGAGCCAGAACGAGTTCAGGCTGGTTCCGTGCTTGTGGTAGTCCTTCAGCGGCGGGAATGCCGCCAGGCGATCGGCATCCGTGACGGAGGGGATGGGTTCGCGTGGCGAGTCGAGCGTCCCCATCCGGGAATGATCCATCTGCGAGTGGTCGACCTGCGGACGATCATGCTGCGAATGATCCATCTGGGAATGGTCGACCTGCGGGCGATCATGCTGTCCATGATCCATCTGCGAGTGGTCCGTTCCGGCATCGGGAGGCTGGGGCGCCGTCGCGGGCTCTTCCTGCGGGTCCGCCGTCGAACTCGACGTGACCGGCTGGCCATGCCCGGCATGCTGCGCGGAGGCCGCAACGGGAGGGAGCGACAACGCTGCGGCCAGCGCAATCCACCGCATCGATTTCCTTGCGCGCATCATTCTTCGATCCTCACTTCCCGGAACATTCCAGACTCCATGTGGAAGAAGAGATGGCAGTGGTAGGCCCAGCGACCGAGTGCATCGGCGCGCACCCGGTAGCTGCGCTTCGTGCCCGGCGGCATGTCCACGGTGTGCTTGCGCAAATGGAAGTTGCCCTGTTCGTCCTCCAGGTCGCTCCACACGCCATGCAGATGGATCGGATGCGACATCATGGTGTCGTTCACCAGCACGATGCGCATGCGCTCGCCGTAGTTGAGGCGCAGCGGCGCGGCGTCGGCGAACTTGATCCCGTCGAACGACCAGGCGAAACGCTCCATGTGGCCGGTCAGGTGCAGCTCCACCGTGCGCCCCGGCTCGCGGCCGTCGGGGTCCTCAAACAGGCTCTTCAGGTCGGCGTACGTCGCCACGGTGCGACCGTTGCCGCGCAGGCCGATGCCCGGATCGGACAGTCGCGGCTCTGGCGTCATGGTCTGCATGTCCACCAGGGGATTGCCCGTTTCACTGGCCGGATGCGTCTGCATGCCGCCGCTTCCATGCCCGGCGTGCGCGCCTTGTGCGGCTGGAGCCCCGTGGCCGGCGTGCGGGTCCGGCGCCGGCACGGCGCCATGCCCGGCATGTGGATCAGCCGAGGGAACTGCCAGCCCTGAATGGGCGCCGTGGCCGCCATGCCCCATGTCGGCCATGGTCAGCAGCGGCCGCGGGTCCACCGCCGGCACCGGGGCACGCAAGCCCTCGCGGACCGCGAGCGTGCCGCTAACGTAGCCGGTGCGCGCGGAATCCTGGGCGAAGATCGTGAAAGCGTCCTGCCCGGCAGGTTCGACGATCACGTCGAAGGTCTCGGCCGTGGCGATGCGGATCTCGTCCACCGTCAGCGGATGGACGTACTGGCCATCGACCTCGACCACCGTCATCTTCAGGCCCGGGATGCGGACGTCGAAGTAGGTCATCGCCGAGCCGTTGATGAAGCGCAGGCGGATCTTTTCCCCGCTGCGGAACAATCCCGTCCAGTTTCCCAGCGACGTGGTGCCGTTCATCAGGTACGTGTAGGTGTGCGCGTTGACGTCGGACAGGTCGGTCGGCGTCATGCGCATGCGCCCCCATGCCGTACGGTCGCTCAGCGTCGCGCTCAAGCCGTCCCGGCGCACGTCACGGAAGAAGTCTCCCACCGTGCGCTGGTAATAGTTGTCGTACTCCGACAGCTTCTTCAGCCGGGCGAACAGGCGGGCCGGATCCATGTCGGTCCAATCGGACAGGAAGACCACGTAGTCGCGGTCGTAGGAGAACGGAGGCGGCTCGATGGGGTCGATGATCAGCGGCCCGTACATCCCGCCCTGTTCCTGGAATCCCGAATGGCTGTGGTACCAATAGGTTCCGGCCTGGCGGACGTCGAACTCGTACAGGTAGCTCTCGCCACGATTGATCCCGTCGAAGCTCAGGCCCGGCACGCCGTCCATGTTGGCCGGCAGCAGGATGCCGTGCCAGTGGATCGACGTGGAGTCGCCGTGGATCGAGCCTGGGGGCAGGTCGTTGCGGACCCGCAGCTGCACCCGAGTGCCTTCCTTCCAGCGCAGGATCGGTGCAGGCACCGAGCCGTTGACGGTGATGGCAGGCCGCGTCTTGCCCGTGTAGTTGACCAGCGTCTCGCCTACGCTCAGGTCGAACTGCGTGCCCGACAGCACTTCGAGCTGGCCCGGAGAGCGCAGCGCCCAGCTCTGCCTGGGCCACAGCCCCAGGCCAAGGAGTGCGCCACCTGCGGCCAGCCCCTGGACGAACTGCCGCCGTGATCGTGCGAATTTTTCATCGGCTTCCGAGCCGAAAGGTCTGGATGACATGAGTAAACTCCAGTGGTCAGTATGGATTGACCTCGGTGGCAGAGCAGGCGCATCGCTGCGGCACATGCCATCGAGTACTTGCCGCACCCGAAGTCGCTATGGCGGGAAGAATTCGCTTCAGAGCGCGCCGGATGTGGCAAATCGCAGTGGCTGCGGCTTCCGGGGCTTTTCTGGAACAGAAATCACACAACGCATCGCCATAGAACTCAAAGCTGTGGAACTCACGGCATACGGCACCCACCATAGGCAACGGTCACTGTCGCCGGGATGACTCGTCCATTACATTCCCGTCATTTCGCCGTCATTTTCGGTTAGCCTTGAGGCCACAGGCCTTCGATTACTTTCGGGAGGCTTTCCGTGATGCTTTTTTTGAGGCGTGCGCCCACGTGGCGAACGGCCATCGACCGCGCCGCGCGAATGTTTCGGTGCGCCACTGGCCATCTGAGACGGCTGTTCGAGATCGGCCAGGATGGGACAATCGGGCCGATCATCTCCCGAACAGCACGCTGCCAATTGTTCAAGGGTCGCCGCCATCTGCTGCATTTCTTCAATCCGCCGCTGCAGATCCTCGATACGGTCGAGCGCGATGCGCTTGACGTCCGCACTCTGCCGGCGGCGGTTCCGCCAGAGCTGCAGCAGGCCATCGATCTCGGCGACGGAGAATCCCAGATCCCGCGCCCGCCGGATGAAGCGGAGCACGTGCACATCCTTCATGGCGTAGTCCCGGTAGCCCGCCGCCGTGCGCCCGGCCGGCGGAATCAACCCGGTCTGCTCGTAGTAGCGGATCATCTTGGCCGATACACCCGAGGCCTTCGCCGCTTCACCGATGTTCATGTCATCCTCCTTTCCGCCTCCGCACCTTTCGCCCCGAGGTTTGCCAGCACGACAGCGCCTCTCGGGGAAGCAGGCGGGCCGGTCGCCGCTGTTGCCATGGGCGCGCGAAACCGTCGCAGCCGGAGCGCGTTGCCGAGGACAAAGACGCTCGACAGCGCCATGGCGCCCGCTGCGAAAATCGGCGAGAGCAGGACGCCATAGCCGGGATAGAGCACACCGGCAGCGACCGGAATCAGCGCCGTGTTGTAGGCAAACGCCCAGAACAGATTCTGCCGGATGTTGCGGATCGTCCCCTTCGACAGCGCGATGGCGGTGGGCACGCCCTTGAGGCTGCCCGACATCAGCACCACATCGGCCGCCTCGATCGCAATGTCGGTGCCCGTGCCGATGGCCACGCCTACCTCAGCCTCGGCCAGGGCAGGCGCGTCATTGATGCCGTCGCCCACGAACACCAGATGGCCGTGGACGGCCCTGAGCCTGCGCACCGCCTTGACCTTGCCCTCCGGCAGCACCTCGGCGATCACCTCGTCGATGCCGAGACGACGGGCGATGGCGTCGGCCGTGCGCCGGTTGTCGCCGGTGATCATCGCGACCTTGAGGCCCAGGGCGTGCAGCGCGGCGATGGCCTCGGGCGTGGTGTCCTTGATCGGGTCGGCGACGGCGATGATGGCTGCGAGCTTGCCGCCGATCGCGGCGTAGAGCGGCGATTTTCCCTCGTCGCCCAGCCGCTGCGCGGTCTCGGCGAAGGCGCTGGCATCGAGACCCAGCCTGTGCATGTAGCGGTCGGCGCCGATCTCGATGCCCACCCCGTCTACCACGGCCTTGACCCCGAAGCCAGTCTCGGACGCGAAGGCACCGACCTCCGGCAAGACCAGGCTTTCGGCTACGGCGGCCTCTACGATGGCGCGGGCGATGGGGTGTTCGGACTTCGCCTCGACGGCCGCGATCCGCGCCAGTACCTGCGCGCGGTCGAAACCCTCGGCGACCTCCAGATCGGTCAGCACTGGCCGGCCTTCGGTCAGGGTGCCGGTCTTGTCCAGCGCGACGACCTTCGCATCCTTGAGCAACTGCAAGGCTTCACCCTTGCGAAACAGCACGCCCATTTCCGCGCCGCGCCCGGTACCGACCATGATCGACGTGGGCGTGGCGAGCCCCATCGCGCAGGGACAGGCGATGATCAGCACGGCAACCGCATTGACCAGGGCGAAGGTCAGCGCCGGCGCCGGACCGAAGACGAGCCAGACGAGGAAGGTCAGCAGCGCCACACCGATCACCGCCGGGACAAACCACAGCGTCACCTTGTCGACCAGCGCCTGGATCGGCAGCTTGGAGCCCTGCGCTTCCTCGACCAGGCGGATGATCTGGGAGAGCACCGTGGACTCGCCCACCGCGGTCGCACGGAAAGCCAGCGCGCCGTTCTGGTTGACGGTACCGCCGACCACCGCGCTGCCAGCGGTCTTCGCCACCGGCACCGGCTCGCCGGTGATCATGGACTCATCCACGTAGCTGTCGCCCTCGATCACCTCGCCGTCGACCGGCACACGTTCACCCGGCCGCACTTCGACGACATCCCCCGGCGCCACCTCGCCGAGGGCGATCTCGGCCGTACCCTCATCACGGCGCACCCGCGCGGTCCGCGCCTGCAACCCGATCAGCCTCTGGATCGCCTGAGAGGCGCGACCCTTGGCCCGCGCTTCCAGAAAGCGTCCGATGAGGATCAGGGTGACGATGACGGCAGCCGCCTCGTAATAGACGTTGACCGCTTCCGCAGGCAGCAGCGCGGGCATGAAGGTCGCGACCAACGAATAGGCGTAAGCCGCCAGGGTACCCACCGCGACCAGCGAGTTCATGTCCGGCGCCAGGCGGAACAGCGCGGGAAAGCCATGCTGGTAGAAGCGTCGGCCCGGCCCGAGGATCACCAGCGTCGTCAGCGCGAACTGGATGATCCAGTTCCACTGCATGCCGATGGTGCGCATGATCAGGTGATGTACGCCGGGAATCAGGTGCGAGCCCATCTCCAGGGCGAACACCGGCAAGGTCAGCGCAATGGACAGGATCACGGCACGTTTGAGCGCCGCCTGTTCGGCATCCTTGCGGGCCATGTCATCGACCTCGCGCGAGGACGCACGGTCGATCAGCCGAGCGGTGTATCCGACCTCACCGATGGCCCGGACCAGCAGCCTGGCATCGGCACCGCCTTCCACGACCGCTCGCTCGGTCGCCAGGTTGACACGCGCCGCCATTACACCGGGGACGATGTGCAGTGCACGCTCCACACGTCCGACGCAAGAGGCGCAGGTCATGCCCTCGATGGCGAGTTCGGTCTTGACGATGGGAACCGCATAACCGGCTCGCTCGGTGGCCTCGACCAGCGTCTGGTAGTCGACTGGCGCGGCAATCCGCACTTCGGCCTTCTCGGTCGCCAGGTTGACGTTCGCGTCCTGGACACCGGACACGGCCTTCAATGCTTTCTCGACCCGGCCCACGCACGAAGCGCAGCTCATCCCCTTGATCGGGAGCCAGACCGTCTCAAGTGGAGAGTCCATGGTCATCACCTTTTTGGAACTGATTTATCAGTCTTACAGCGTGATGCTTCCAACGATGGGAAGGTCAACACCCCTTACAGAACTTTCGCCTAACCGTTGACCTTCCAACGATAGGAAGGTTCATACTGGTAGATACCAGACCGATAGGAGGTTCCCATGCAGAAGTTCCACATCCAGAACATGACCTGCGGCGGCTGCGTTCGCGGTGTCACACGAGCCATTCAATCCGCCGATCCTGCTGCACAGGTTCATGCCGACCCAGCCAGTAGGAAGGTGGACGTCGTCTCCGAGCAACCGAGTGCGGTGCTGCAAGCCGCGCTGACGAAAGCTGGCTACCAAGCAGTCGGGATCGATTCGTAACAGACACGCAACGGCTTCACCGGGGGGCGCCCGCAACGCCGAGGTGGGCGGCAACCAAGCGCCGGCTGCTCTCCACCCGACAGCACAGTCGACAGACAAAGCTCTTGAGGGCAGCCGATCGCTCAATCCGATGGGCGTGCACGGTCAGGCTCCTCTGGCCGACAACGCTGCCATGGCCAACTCCCCTCAATCTCGATTTGCAAGGCGACACTGAGGAAAGTCCGAATGAGGACGATCAGTCCAAGTACCGCCACACCTCGCAACGTGGGCTCGATCGCGACTGTTCGTATGATGTCGCCAGCTACCAGGAATTCGAGACCCAATACGATCGCACCGCCCAACTCCTGACGCAGCGAACGGTAACGGGCGGTGTACTCAAGCGCCTTGTGAATGATCATGAACCGGCTGCACGCCAAGATGCTGCCCACTGTGATCACGGCGACACCGACCAGCTCGAAGCCCACTACGATCAGTTCGATTGCTGCGTGAGGCGCATCTAGATTCACCGGGGCCTCCGCGAGTCAATGGTGGTCATAGATACCAACCCCCCGGATGTCGTTCCACGATGTGGTCTGATGGCACAAGTAGCACTGCTCCGGTTCCGCGTTTCTCACACCCGCTATTGGCTGTGACATCATGCGGAAATGCTCCTTGTAGTGACTAAGCGGCGCGAGGTGGCACTCGCCGCACACGGTGGAGCTCGGCAACGGGTGCCGATAGTCAGCAATTGACCAGGTGGCCGTGCCGTGGCACGTGGCGCAATCGTTGCCGAAGACCTGGGTATGCGGATCGGTGGTCTTGTGGCAACTCGCGCAGTCCAGCAGCGTCTCCTTGTAGGTCATGCCACTGGCGAATCTGCGGCTTCCCAGCAGGGTCTCCGATCGGTGCGCCTTCAGGTGCGAGAGCAGTACTGCGCCTTCATGGCCCTGTGGAGCGCGTTCGAGTTGCCGCAATATGATGCCGGCCAGCGCGGCGTGGTCCATGCCTCGCAGGCTATGTCCGGCGTCATGCTCCTTGTGGCAGGCCACGCAGTTGCTTGTCTCGGCGATATTGGCATGGAATGCCGTCGGTTGGCGCTGGACCAGAACAGTCTCATTTGCATGGCAGGCGACGCAGGTCGCATCCTCCAGGCCCTTCACCGGCGTGTGGCACGCCGTACAATCCTCCTTCAGGAACGCATGCGCGCTGGACAGTGGACCCGGCGAGGCCATGTTCTGCCACGTCGCGGCTCGCTGCGTCTGCGGCACGTACTTCCACAGGGCGAATGCCAGCACCGGCGCTAGTACCGCGAGCAGCGCGGCGATGATTTTTCCCTTTCGACTCATCTGAACCAACGCAGCCCGAAGTAGATGCCGGCCCAGATGTGCAGCGCCAGCAGCAGATAGAAGATGATCGAGAACGCGATATGCGCCGACAGCCAGGCGTTGAACAGCTTGCGTACTCGCCCCTGGAACTGGACCGAGTACTGCAGATCGGCAGCAGCGGACACCAGCGGGAGCAGCTCGGCGGCGGCCTTGACCGTGCCGGCACCGTCCGCTGCCAGTCCCTGCGCGTAGGTCCAGTACTGGCCATCCAGGGAACGCCACAGGCCGTCGAGCTGCGCCTTCCTCTCGCGAATGTTCTCGGCGACGTAGCGTAGGTAGTACTGGCCAATGAACCCGGTGAGCACGCTCAGCAGCATCGACGCCGTCAGCGCAACGCCAAGCACACTCTGGAACTTGTGGCCGCTATGAATGATGGCCAGCAGTGCACCTATCAAGCCAAAATAGACGTGCGCCTGCAGCAACGAGCCGAAGCTGTGCTTCTTGGTGAACGCGCGACGCAGCTTGGCGCTGCGTTTCACCACCGTGTAGACGAGCGGCACGAGCATGCACGCAGCACCGACGACACCGAACACTCCGCCGAGAAGGCTTCCGGCGAAGAACGGAGAGCGGTGCACCAGGAAGCCCAGCCATAAGACCGCCAGCACCGAGAAGATGATCGTCGCGACGATGCGATCCTGCTTGCCCATCTACGCATCCACCGAGATGTCGGCCGACGCCTTCGCTTGGCACGCCAGGATCATGCCGGAGGAGCGATCGAGCGGGGTCAGACTGTCGTCCACTTCCATGGTGACCTCACCAGACAGCAGCTTCACCTTGCAGATGCCGCAGTAGCCCTGCCGGCAGGCGTACTCGATCGGGACGCCTGCTTCTTCGGCGGCCTCAAGGACGGTTTGGCCGACAGCCAGCGGCGCCTTTTTCCCGGACCGCTCGAAGTTACAGGTAACGGCCGTCGCCGTATCGCCTGACGACGCCGCCAAGCCGGGGGCCGTGGGCTTCGGCGGGCTCAGGAACAGCTCGGAATGAACCACCGCCGGGTCGATGCCCAGCTTGCCCAGTTCGTTGCGGACGGCGTCCATCATCACCAGCGGACCGCACAGGTGAATGCGGCGCGAACGGATCTCCGGAATCTGCCCCAGCAATTCAGCGGTGATGAACCCACGCGGGCCGGTCCACGCCTCCGATGACTCGTCGCTCAGCACAAAGGACACATGCAGGTTCGGATGGCGGCGTGCGAGGTGGTTCAGTTCCTCGCGGAAGATCACGCTTTCCAGATCCTTGCAGGCGTAGACCAGATCGATCCGCCCGTTCCAGCTCTGGTCGGTCAAATAACGGATCGAACTCATCAATGGCGTGATACCAACGCCACCGCTCAGGAACACCACGCTGTCGGACTCGATCCCGCGGAAGGTGAAGCGGCCATACGGACCGGAGATGTCGAGCAGATCGCCTTCCTTGACCTGTTCGTGGAGATAGCCCGAGACGACGCCGCCGTATTCGTGCTTGACGGTCAGGTCGCACCAGCCATGGCAACAGGGCGAGGAAGCAATCGAATACGAGCGCCTGACCTGACTCTCGCCCGAGGGAACCGATAGGGTGAGGAACTGGCCGGGCTCGAATTGGAACGGCAACGCGCCCACGCCGTCCACCGGCGCGAGGCGGAAGGTCTTGACCTTGGGTGTCTCCTCGAAGATGCGGGCGACCCGCAGTTTTCCGACCCAACTGCCCAAGGGGGACACGGGCGCACGCGCCTGCAGGCTGCCGTCGATCGGTGAGGCCAAAGGTGTCGGTGCCGCGGGGACAGGCCTGCCTCCAGTAGGAGGGGGTACCGCCGAGGGGGGCGGAGAGGTCGGCGCCCCAGTGCGCAGGGTGGCCAAGACCGCCTGTGTGCGCCGGTTGCGCGCAACGATCATCCATGTCGCCAACACTGCAAAGGACGCCAGCAGCGCCATGGTGAAGTAGTGGAAGCCCGACAGGCCAAAAACGCCGTGTGCCGGTGCGGTCACCAGAGGATCGGTGAGGTTCATCTCACGCCGAAACCATTCCAGCGCGATACCGCGCGGCGACTGCCCTTCGGCCAGCGCGCGATAGGCGGACAATCCGTTGTTGACCTGTACCAACGCCACACGCATGCGATCGGCGATCTCCTGCATCCCCGCGACATCGTTACTCTGGACCGCCTGTGACGCCTCGGACGACAGGGACACCAGCGCCTGAATGCCCTCGTGCATTCGGTGGTGCGCAAGCTGCTCGACGCTGGCGCGCCGCTCTGGCGGCAAGTCCGGCAACGCCATGAGTTGTGGATACAACAGCTTGTCGATGCGTCGGTCGCGGCCGCATTCGTCTCCACGGCAACCCCGCATCATGTCCTCCATCATCGCGCTCATGGAGCCACGCATCATGTCGCCCATACCGCCCATCGGACTGCCGCCAGCCGCGTCCGGGTGATGCGCGGCATGATCGTCGTCGCCCGTGGGTGCGCCAACCGATGGCGTTTCGCCCATCGGCATGCCGTCCATTGAATCGCTGCCTGGCGTCGATGAGATGCCGACATCAGCCGACGGCTGCGC
The DNA here is from genome assembly GCA_024234215.1 of Pseudomonadales bacterium. Taxonomy (NCBI): domain Bacteria; kingdom Pseudomonadati; phylum Pseudomonadota; class Gammaproteobacteria; order Pseudomonadales; species Pseudomonadales bacterium. The sequence goes on along the minus strand of JACKOQ010000004.1, from coordinate 36,037 downwards.
TGTCACGGTCCCGTCTTGCTCCGGGTGATGCGCGTCATGGTCGTCGGTGGTCTGCGCAACGCTCGTGCCGCACGCCAGCAGGAACATCACCGCCGCCTGGGCAGTGATTCGTCTCCAGTTCACAACCTTTCCCGTCGCCATGGCGGGTGGCCCCCCTTACATATGTCCCGGCCTCCTATTCATGCCGCCTCCCATGCTCGAATCCATTTGCTGCATGGTGGATTCAACCTGCTGCATTTGCATATCGGAGTGCCCCATGTGTTGCTCCATCTGTTCGATGTGCTGCTGCATCTGTTCCATGTGCTGTGCCATGGCGGCCATGTCGATCGTCGTGGACGAATCCCCGCTCTTCACCTTCATGGCTTGCTGGTGCATCTGCGTGCTCTTTTCCTGCATCTGCCGACCCATGGCCTCCATGGCCTGACCTTGCTCCCTCATCTTGGTTGCCGCGTCCTCCATGCGCGCAGCCATATCGCCGGGTGACGCATGCGCACCATGCGAGGCCGTGGATTGGGGGCTGGTGGCCTGTGCGGCCGGGGCATGGGCAGGCGCGTCGGGAGCGGCGGACGGCTGCCCCATGCTCATACCTCCACCGTGGCGCTTCATGTCGTCATCGCTGAAAGCTGGAGCAGCAAATACAGCACCGATAATGCAGGCCATGGCGAGTGTTGGACGAAAATGAAAATAGTGCTTCATGACAGCCTCCGATCAGTTAGCGACGAGTACCTAGAGAATCCGACAAGCGCCATGCAATGCCCATGGCAAAGTAAGCCGGCCACCACGCACCCGGATTCTTACGGAGGGAGTCTAGAGAGAAGAAACTGTCGCTGGCATGACCCGGTAATTACAAACCCGCAATCATCTCGTCATGTTTCTGCGCGTCAAACGGGGCATCTGTGAAGCTTCGACTCCGCCATGGCGCAGCGATATTTCAGGCGTCCGGCGCGCACCATAAGCACAGCGGTTTGACTGCCAGAGCGCCGATACCAACAAGGCCCAGGCGTCGAGATATTTAGGCGTTTTCTACTCGGATGAGCCTTGATCCATGTCAATCACAATGCGCCCCTCGATGTCGCCCCGGCGCATGCGCGCGAACACATCATTGACGTTGTTGAGCTGTTCGGTGTGCACGGTCGCGCGTACCTTTCCTTCGTGGGCGAAGGTGAGCGCTTCCTGAAGGTCTAGGCGGGTTCCGACGATCGATCCTCTGACCGTGATGCCGTTCAGCACTGTGTCGAAGATCGAGAGCGGGAAGTCGCCAGGCGGCAGGCCGTTGAGCGCTACCGTACCGCCACGGCGCACCATGCCAAGCGCCTGTTGAAAAGCCTTCGGCGATACTGCTGTAACCAGCACGCCCTGGGCGCCGCCGACCTCCTTCTTGATGATGGCGGTTGGATCACCATCGCGAGCGTTTACCGTCAAGGCCGCGCCGAGATTTGAAGCCAGCGCCAGCTTGCGATCATCTACATCGACCGCGACGACGTTCAGGCCCATGGCTCTGGCGTACTGCACCGCCATGTGGCCCAGACCGCCAATACCCGAGATGACGACCCAATCGCCGGCTTTAGTGTCCGTCACCTTCAGCCCCTTGTACACCGTAAGACCCGCACACAAAACTGGTGCGATTTCGACGAATCCAACGTTATCAGGGAGGCGGCCTACATAGTTAGCATCGGCAACGACGTATTCGGCGAAGCTACCATTGACGGAGTAGCCAGTATTGAGCTGCTGTTCGCACAGCGTTTCCCACCCGCCCAGGCAGTGGACACAATGGCCGCACGCAGTATACAGCCAAGGCACGCCGACCCGGTCACCTTCCTTGAGGTGTGCCACCCTGGAACCGACGGCGGCGACATAACCAGCGCCCTCATGCCCCGGAATGAAGGGCGGCGTCGGTTTGATCGGCCAGTCGCCCTCGGCGGCGTGGAGATCAGTGTGGCAAACGCCAGAAGCAGCAATCTTCACGAGGATCTGGCCGGGTCCCACGCTGGGCACAGGAACTTCCTCAATGGTGAGTGGTTCGCCAAAGGCGCGAACGACGGCCGCTTTCATCGTGTTTTGCATGATCTTAGTTCCTCTTACGTGGTTCGGTGTCGACCCCGATCGCAGCGCCCAGCTCACGGCCTGATGAGTGCTACGCACTGCACTCCCAAGAGTCGGTCTATAGACGAATTCGAGTTATGGAACGGATTTTACGAAGACGAATCTGTCGCCAGCATGACTGCACAATTACGGTGCTGCAATTCCCCTGTCATGCCTTTCTTGCTCCCAGATAGTGCGATTTTTTGCCTTTCGCACCACGATAGAGCCTTGATCAAGCTGTTTTCAGTGCTGCATTTAAAAATGTCATAACGATGACAGAAATGTAATTGGTGGGTCATCCATGTGACAGCAACCGCTGCCCAAGCTGACTCGGCGTTATCCGCACCAACCGTTAACCCTGTACAACACCCCCCGTTAGGAGGAACACCTATGAAACCTATGAAAGCACCCTGGATGGTCTTGGTGGCAGCACTTTTTGCCTTCGCCGCTCCCCTGCATGCGCAGCCGGCAGAGGAGCCCATCGTCAAACTTCTCAACGAAATGTCTGAAAAGCCCGAGCATCATCTGGCCATCGCCGTCTACTACCGCACGCTGGCCGCCGAAGCGCGGACGGAAGTGGAAAAGCATGAAGCCATGCGCAATACCTATCGGCACGACCACCAGAAGCTCAAAACCGGTGTGCCGGCAAGACAGTCGATGACGAGGCATTGTGATCGCCTGATCGAACTCCACCGGGAAACCGCCACGGAGTACGAAGAACTCGCGAAATTGCACGAAGCTGAAGCAGCGGCACCTTGACAGCCTAAGAGCAATGCTCCGCCCAACAGAGGACGGCACTGAGGGGCGGAGCATCCTTCTTGCGGACAAGTCCGCCTGCTACTCGCGAAGCCAAAAGCCTGCGCACAAGGCATCACGGAATGACCGCGCCAAGTATCCATAAAGGCGATTGGTGCATGCACAGTACGGAATGCAACGCTGGCGGAACTCACGTCTTCGTCCACTCATGAGCGCTACGACCAGTCTTCTCGCTCCGATCGCACCCGATTCGCAACTCATCGGAGGTCGGCCACCGGAGGCGCAATGAAAAAATAACAGGTGTCCATCGTGATACGTCAGACTCGCACTCACATTCTCGCACCTCTGGTCCTGGTCGCTTCAATCGCGAGCGCCGCGGCTGCGGATGTTGCGCTGCCGGACCCGTTGCGACTCGCTGATGTGACGTCCGTGGCCCTGCGCAATCGAGCCGAAGTCTCCGCCGCCACCGCCCAGGCGGACGCGCTGGCCGAGAGGCCCGCGATCGTTTCGGCGCTCGAAGACCCGATGATTACCACCTCCATCGGCTACCCCGACGAAAGCATGATGGGGGTTGACCGACGATACGACCGCAGCATCTCGATCGAACAACGCTTTCCCCTGTCACGGGTGCGTTCGCATCGCCGGGCCGTGGCGCTCGCCGATGCGGACCGGGCCAGGGCGCGGGCGGACGCCACCGGACTCGACGTGGTGCTCGATGCACGGCGCAGCTTCTTCATGCTGCTTGAGCGGCGCCGCATGCAACGGATCGTCGACGAACAGATGGCACTCGCCGAGCAGCTCGTCAGCGTGGCGGCCAACCGTTACGCCAGCGGCACCAGCACGCAGGCGGATGTCTTGGGCGCCGAAGTGGAAGTCGCGCGTCTGCAAGCCGAGCAACAGGCATTGCTGGCGCAGATTCGGGGGGCTGAAGCGATGCTCAACGCCAGTATGGGACGGCCCGCCGATGCGCCGATCCCGGCATTGGAACACGACCCTTATCTGGAGGAGCCGGCATCGCAGGCCGACGTGCTGCACCAAGCGTCCACCAACCGTCCGGAACTTGCCGCCGGCAGCGCGGAAGTGAATCGGGCCAAGGCCGAGGTCCATGTCATGCGTTCCATGTACAGGCCGATGGGCATGGTCAGTGTCGGACGTGCCTCGACGATGATGACAGGCGACGAAACGATGCTGATGGTCGGCATCAGCGTACCGATCTGGCGCAACAGCCTGCGTTCCGGTGTCAACGAGGCGCTCGCCATGCAGCGCATGGCGGATGCCGACCTGATCGCCATGCGCAGCATGGTGGCCGGCGAAGCCCTGGCCGCCCGAGAGGAAGTCAATGCCGTGCAGACCCAGGCGCGAGTGCTGCGGGCGGAAGTCGTGCCCCGTGCAGAGGCGGCGACCGAGGCTGCACTGGCGAGCTACGCCTCCGGGCAAGGCACGCTGATCGCCGTGATCGAGTCCGCGCGGGCGCTGTGGGACGTGCAGGCGGAGCAGATCATGGTCGAAGCGGCGGTCGGCGAGGCCTGGGCCAATCTGGATCGGGCCACGGGTACGCTTCGGGAGGTAAGCCAATGACCGACATTCGCCGACGGACCCTGCTCGCGAGCGCCCTGATCCCGGTCGGGTTGCTGGCCGTGATGCTGTATATCCAGGATCAACGACAGGGTTGGCCCTTCTCGCGGCATACCGCGCATACCCCGGCCGTCTCACAGGCCGCCCCGCAGCCGGCCGGAGAGAGCGCCAGCGACTTGCTCTCGGCACGTGCCCCGGTCGATATGTCAGCGCGGCAGATCGAAATGCTGGGCGTACAAACCGAGTTGGTCGACACACAAAGGCTCGACGATCCGATGCGCGCCGTGGCCACCGTCGTCGCCGACGAATCGCGTGTCATTCATGTGCATACGCGGGTGTCGGGATGGCTGGAAGAACTGTATGTGAACACCACCGGGCAACAGGTGCGCGCCGGTCAGCCGCTGGGCGGTGTGTTCTCGCAGGAGCTGTATTCCTCCCAGAGCGAGTACCTTTCGGCGTTGCGTCGCGCAGCAGGCAGCGGTCCGGCCAGCGCCGTTCTGAATGCCGCGCGCACCCGCCTGACATTGCTCGGCATGAGCGACGCGGAGATCGCCCGCATCGAGGACACCGGCGAAGTGCGCCGCTTGGTCACGATCGCGGCGCCGATCAACGGTGTCGTGCTGAACCGCGGCGTCACCCAGGGCACCGCGATCGATCCGTCCACTGAAATCCTCACCATTGCCGACCTGTCACGGGTCTGGGTGATCGCCGAGGTCGCGGAGGGCGATGCGGCGCACCTCAGCACCGGATCGACGGCCACGCTGAGCTTCCCGACGTCCGGCCGCGAGCCTTTCACTGCCGACGTGGAATTCGTCTATTTGACGCTCACCGAGCGCACTCGGACGGTGCGCGTGCGCATGAGTGTCCCGAACACCGACGGGCGATTGCGTCCCGGCATGTACGGCAGCGGCCAGTTCCAGGTCGCGACTCGGGACGCGCTCACCGTGAAGCGCGATGCGGTCATCGACACCGGCCAGACCCAACACGTGTTCGTGCACACGCCGGAGAACCTGTTCGAGCCCCGCCCTGTCAGGATCGGCGCCCGCTTCGCGGATCGGGTGGAGATCCTCGACGGGCTGGAGATTGGTGAGCACGTGGTGACCTCGGGCGTCTTCCTGATCGACTCGGAAAGCCGGCTGCGCGCCTCCGGCGGCGGGCACTTCGGCCACGGCGGTCAATCCGGCCCTGCGCAGGACGAAACCGGCCGTGCCGGCGAACACGACGAGCATTCGCACTGACATGATCGAGCGCATCATTGAATGGTCCGCCACGCACCGCTGGGTAGTCCTCGGTGTGACGCTCATGCTGGCACTGTGGGCCGCCGACTCCATCCGCAAAACGCCGCTCGACGCGCTGCCCGACCTGTCCGACCCGCAGGTGATCGTCTTCACCGACTGGATGGGGCGCAGCCCGGATCTGGTCGAGGACCAGATCACCTATCCGCTGGTGCGCGCGCTGCAGAGCACGCCGGGCGTACAAGTCGTGCGCGGCTACTCCATGTTCGGCATGAGTTTCGTCTACGCCATCTTCGACGACGACACCGACATCTACTGGGCGCGTACCCGCGTGCTCGAACAGACCGGGCAGGTGCAGCAGCAGCTTCCCGCCGGTGTATCGCCGACCCTCGGGCCGGACGCCAGCGGCGTGGGCTGGGTCTACCAGTACGTGCTGGAGGACACTTCCGGCAGCCTGGACCTGGCCGAGCTGCGCGCCCTGCAGGACTTCACCGTGCGCCCGGCCTTGCAGGGCGTCCAGGGTGTCGCCGAGGTCGCCTCGCTGGGCGGTTTCGAGCGCCAGTACCAGATACTGCTCGATCCAGACCGGCTGGTTGCCTATGGCATCACGCCGCTGGACGTCTCGCGCGCCGTGCGCGATGCCAACGTCGAGGTCGGCGCGCGCGTGCTGGAGATGGGCGGCCGCGAGTACGTGCTGCGCGGTCGCGGTTACGCCAGGACACTCGACGATCTCGAACAGAGCGTAGTCGCGGTGACCGCCGGCGGCGTGCCGGTGCGGGTTCGCGATGTGGCGACCGTGCAGTTCGGCCCGGAGATCCGGCGCGGTGCTGCGGACTACAACGGCATCGGCGAGGCGGTCGGCGGCATTGTCGTGATGCGCATCGGCTCCAACGCGCTCGATGTGATCCGTGCGGTTGAGGCACAGATCGAAACGCTCCCCCTGCCGCCCGGTGTGCGGCTGGTTCCCACCTACGACCGTTCTGGTCTGATTCTCGATTCGGTCGCGACCCTGCGCGCGACCTTGATCGAACAAGGGACCATCGTCGTCATCATTTGCCTGATCTTCCTGCTGCACGTGCGCTCGGCCCTGATCGTGCTCGTCATCCTGCCACTGTCGGTGTTGATGTCGTTCATCGTCATCCGTTATCTCGGCCTGTCGATCAACATCATGTCTCTGGGCGGCGCCGCCATCGCGATCAGCGAACTGACCGATGCGAGCGTCGTGCTGATCGAGCGCGCCCACAAGCGACTCGCGGAAAATTCCAGGCCCGAAGACCGGGTGCGCATCATTATCGAGTCATGCAAGGAAGTCGGTCGCCCCATTTTCTATTCCCTGCTGCTGGTGACGGTGAGCTTCCTGCCCGTCTTCGCCCTGACCGGCCAGTCGGAAAAGCTGTTCTCGCCGCTGGCCTACACCAAGACACTGGCGATGTTCTCGGCCGCGGTGCTGTCGATCACGCTGGCACCGCCGCTGATGGTCTGGCTGCTGAAAGGCCGCTTCCGCTCCGAGACGCAGAATCCCGTCAATCGTGTATTGACCGCTCTCTACCGGCCAATCGCGGGCATGGCGGTGCGCCGGCGCGTGGCAGTATCGATCACCGCCGCACTGGTCATGCTGGCCACGATTCCGGCGTTCATGCACCTGGGCTCGGAATTCATGCCGCCGCTGGACGAGGGATCGCTGCTGGTGATGCCGACGACCTTTCCGGGCATTGCCATCGAGGAAGCCCGGCGTGCGTTGAATGCGCAGCACCGCATCATCATGGAGTTCGACGAAGTGGCCAGCGTGCACGGCAAGACCGGCCGCGCGGAAACGGCCACCGACCCGGCGCAGTTGGACATGAACGAATCGGTGGTCACACTGAAACCGCGCGACGCTTGGCCGCTGCTGCCGACCGAACGCTGGTACAGCGGCTGGGCGCCGGAATGGCTGCAAACCGGCCTGCGCAGGGTCTGGCCGGATCAGCGCTCTCGCACCCTGTCCGAACTGGCGCGCGACCTCGACACCGCGTTGCAAATGCCCGGCTACCAGATAGCCATCGCGCCCCCCATCCGCACCCGCATCGACATGCTCACCACCGGCGTGCGCACCCCGGTCGGCATCAAGGTGTTCGGCCCCGACCTGGAGGGCATCGAGCGGATGAGTCTGGAACTCGAAGGGATGCTGCGGCAGGTGCCGGGCACCCGCAGCACCTTCGCCGAGCGCCAGAGTGGACGCGAGTACATCGACATCGTGCCCGACCGCGACGCCATCGCGCGCTACGGCCTGAGCGTGCGCGACGTTCACGACCTGGTGGAAACCGCCGTCGGCGGCATGCCCGTGTCCACCGTCATCGACGGCCGCGCGCGCTATTCGGTCAACGTGCGCTACGCCGCCGATTTCCGCGACGATCCGCACGCCTTGCAGACACTTCTGGTGCCGATCCCGGCCGCCGAATCCCTGTCCTTCGTCGGTGCCGGCGGTACCGGCCGCGGCAGCTCGCCGGCCGCACGCTCACAGGTGCAATCGCGGGGCGGAGGGATGGACGCCATGGGCATGGGCGGTGGTGGCACGGGGAGCATGGACGGCATGGGAACCGGCGCGGCCGCCGGCCCGATGGATGCGCCGGCCAGCGCCGGCAACCTGTGGGAACAGGGATTACAGGCTGGCACGGCAGTGCCACTCCGCGCGCTGGCCGACGTGCGTGTGGTCACCGGCCCACCGATGATCCGCAACGAGAACGGCACGCTGGTGGGCTACGTGTTCGCCGACTTCGACAGCGCCCAGCGCGACATGGGCGGTTGGGTCAACGACGCCAAGGCCGTCGTGGACCAGCAGCTCCGCTTGCCGCCGGGCTACCGGATCGAATGGACGGGGCAGTACGAGTTCATGGAGGAACTGCAGGCCAATTTGCAGACCGTGATTCCACTGACACTGATTCTGGTCATCGGCCTGCTGTACCTGTCCCTGCGCGATTGGGCGCAGACCTGGCTGGTGCTGCTGACCGTGCCGTTCTCGGTCGCGGGCGGCATCTGGCTGCTGGCGCTGCTCGACTACAACCTGTCGACCTCCGCCTGGGTGGGCTTGATCGCGGTCGGTGGGGTCGCGGCGCAGACCGGCATCGTGGTGATGGTCTATCTCGACCGGGCCTATCGCGACGCGTTCGCACAGGGTCGCCTGCGATCCGGGCAGGACGTGGACGCGGCGGTGATCGACGGCGCCCTGAAATGCCTGCGCCCGATGCTGATGACCGTGGTGACCACCACTTTCGGGCTGATGCCGCTGCTGTGGAAGTCGGACGTCGGTGCCGACATGTCGGCGCGCATCGCGGCACCCGTCGTGGGCGGGATGTGGTTCTGCATGTTCCTCACCCTGCTGGTGCTGCCGGCGGCCTATGCCATCTGGTGTCACTGGCAGTTCAGCCACTCTCCATCCGGCGCTGAGGCCATGTCCTAGTCTGATCACCGCGCGAAGCTCACCTGGATGATATGCAGATGACGTGAATGTAATGATCGAGTCATCTGTCTGACAGTGGCTGCTCCCTAGCATCGAAAACAAAGTGCATAGTGCATGCGGGAACGAATCATGACCAAGCCCGTGAATCTCTGTGTCAAATCATTTAGAGAGTCTAAAGAGCCGAGCATGATGAATTTCGACATCAAACGCCGTACCTGGTTGGCAGGCTTGTTCCTTCTTTCCATGGTCGGCGGAGGCGCGGCGATCGCATCGGAGCTGATCGCCGAAGTCTGGAAAGACCCCAACTGTGGTTGCTGCCACGAATGGGTCCAGCACCTTGAAGAAGCCGGCATCCAAGTGCGCACCTTCGATACTGGCAACACCGCCATACGGGAGCAGCTTGGTATCGCCAGACAGTTTGGCTCCTGCCATACAACCAGGATCGGCGGTTATGCCATCGAAGGCCACGTACCGGCCGCCGACATCAAGCGCCTGCTGGAAGAAAGGCCCGACGCAATCGGCCTGGCCGTTCCCGGTATGCCGATCGGGTCACCCGGCATGGACGGCCCGATCTACGGCAACCGCAAAGACCCCTACGACGTCCTGCTGATCCACGTCGATGGCAGCACCAGCGTCTATCAAGACTATCGCTGATCGATGCGATGAAACGGCCAATGTCCCCGGTGACCTTCGGGATCAAGAGGAGAACACAGTCATGAACACAGTAGATCTCGACGTCCAGGGTATGAGCTGCGGCTCATGTATCGCGAAAGTCACCGATGCGCTGAAAGCGCTGCCGGGAGTCGATGCCGTGGAAGTGCATTTGACCACCGGCCGCGTTCAAGTTCGAGGCAACTTCGATCAAGGCAACGATCGGCTGCTGTCGACGTTGCAACAGGCCGGGTATCCCGCGCGTCTGGCAAGCGGCGACACCCTGTCCAGCCAATCAACAGGAGGCGGCGGCCGAAGTTGCTGCAGCCGAAATTCTTAAACATATGAAGAGGTGTAATGCACATGAACCGTACTACCCAATTTCGCTCTCTGATTGTTGGTGCCTGTCTTGCGACCGGCTTGCTGATCACATCGGTCGCTCAGGCCCATATCTCCCTCGTCAAATCCACACCGACGGCCGATGCTGTTGTCACGACACCGCAGCAGATCGATCTCGTCTTCAGTGAACAGCTTGTACTTCGCGCCTCGCGCTTGGAGCTGAGCGTCATAAAGGACGGCGGGTTCGCAGAGAAAATCGAGCACATCGACGTTGATCTCATCAACGACGGCAAGACGCTACGCGCTACGTTGCATAGTCCCCTCGGCGTAGGCGTTTACCAGGTGCAATGGCGCGCCGTCGGTGATGACAACCATCCGATGACTGGCGAATACAGCTTCACCATCAAATGAGCGGGCGCCAACATCATGTCCAGTCTTCCCGACTACACGCTTCGGTTCATGCAGTACCTGGACTTGATGCTGCTGTTCGGATTACCGCTATTCGCGTGGTACGGTCCGGCTGCCTCAACGATCAGCGGCGATAAGCACCCCCCCCTGCCCAGATGGGCCTTGACCCAGGGGCTCCTGATCTGTGGGGTGCTCGGCTTAGCGCTGGTGGGCATTGAGATTGCGCGCAGCACGGCTGGCATCATGGGGGTCGCGGTTTCCGATCTAGCACGGGACGACTTGGCCTGGTATCTGTTCGACATCCCCGCTGGGCGCGCCGGGCTGACGCGAGCATTCCTGCTGGTTCTGCTGCTTGCTGTACTGGGCTGGCAGTCGCAGCGCGCCGAGCGCCCATTCCCCATTCGGCGAGTGACCTTGCTGGCCGGCGTGGCGCTGGTCAGCCTGGCGTGGAACGGACACGCTGCCAGTGGCGAGGGTGTAAGTGGTACGGTGCGGCTGGTGGCTGGTATGGCGCACCTGCTCGCTGCCGGCGGCTGGATCGGGGCCATCTTCGCATTGCTGATTCTGTTCGTTCGACACGGCAAGCCCGCCGCGGGTGAGGGCTTGCGCATGCAGTGGCGGGCACTGCACACCTTTTCGCGCCCAGGCGCCGTCTTTGTCGGTGTCCTGGTGGTGACCGGCATCTTTCACTACGGGGACCTGGTCGGCTGGTCCATCGCACCGCTGTTACACAGCCGGCACGGCAACCTGATGCTGCTCAAGCTGACGCTATTCGCTGCGATGCTGGGCCTCGCCGCTCTGCATCGCTGGTGGTTGGTGCCCCGGCTCGAACGTGACATCCATACCGGCGTCCCTTCGCACTCTGCACAGCACCTGCGACTGAGTGTGACCATCGAGGCGGCGATCGCGCTCCTGATTCTGGTAAGCGTAGCGGTACTCGGCACCCTCAGCCCTCATGGCTGACAACAGATGGACCAGAACCTTCGTGCGGCTGTTCAGCATGCTATGGATCATGAAGACCGGAGGCTTCCTATGCGAAATCTAGCGCGCATGCAGCGGCTCGTCGCGGCCGCACTCTTCTCGCTTAGCTTTGTACCCGCTTTCGTATGGGCACAGATCGACCCGTTAGCGAGCGCAAAGACCTTGCGTCCGGAAGCCCTCGTCGACGCAGTGCTGCAAGACAACCCACTGCTTCCCGCCGCGCAGTGGGCTTGGCAGGCCGCCGAATCGGAGATCGTGCCCGCCGGCGCGCTCGACGACCCCATGCTGTCCACCATGGTGGCGCCCAGGACCTTTGGCAAAGCCGAAATGGATCCAGGCGTCGGGATCGAGCTCTCCCAGCGTCTGCCGTGGCCCGGGAAACGCGGCTTGCGCGAAGAAATCGCGCGGTTCGAAGCGCGTGCGATCAAGCAATCTATCCCGAACACCCGTCTCGATCTGACTGAGCTGGCGAAAGCTGCATTTGCCGACTGGTACCTGGTGCATGCTGCCCTCCAAGTCAACGAGGCCAACCGTAAGCTCTGGCAAGATGTCCGTGAAATCGCTGCGATCAACTATGCCAGCGGCACCGGCAGCCAGCAGGACGTGCTGCAGGCCAACGTCGAGTATCAAATGCTGGGCCATCGCCAAGTGGTTTTGGAGCGCCAGCGGGCCGAGGTGCTAGCGCAGCTCAACCGATTACTCAACCGGACTGCGGCCGCACCGCTACCGCCTCCCGCATCGCTGGCCGACCCCAGAGACCTACAGTCGCTGGTTGACTTGCGCGCCTTGGCATTGGCACAGCGCACCGAACTGGAGGCGGCCGAAGCCGAGATCGAAGCCGACAGCGCGCGGGTCGACCTGGCCAAGCGCGAATTCTATCCCGATTTCCAACTCTCCACGGGCTACAACAGCATGTGGGACGACTCGGACATGCAATGGACGGTAGGGGTCGGTATCAACATCCCGCTCGGCCATGCGAAGCGCCACGCAGCCGTCTCTGGTGCCCGCGCCGAGGCCATGGAGAGCCGCTGGCGCCTGCAAGACCTCTCCCTTGAGATCGTCAAGGAAGTCGAGCAGGCGTATGCGCGCGTCCAGGAAGCCTACCACTTGCTTGGCCTTCACGAAGACCAGCTACTTCCCCTCGCCCGCGCCAATCTCGAAGTGGCCCGCACCGCTTATCAGGCGCGCACCGGATCGCTGGAAAGCCTACTGCGCGCCGAACGCAGCCTGTTCGAGACCGAGCTGAATTTTGAGGCGGCTCGCGCCGACTACTACCGCAATATGGCCGCCCTCGAGCGGGCCGTCGGCGGTTGGAGTCAGCCCATGGAAGCCGCGCGCTAAGGCCCTCCTTATGAGAAGTTCTCTGATGAAAAAATCCATTGTCTGGGGCGCTGTGGTTGCTGTGCTCCTGGGAGCCGTTGGCCTAGTCCTCTGGCAGGGTGGCGACCAAACCGCCGGCCAGCCGACGGCGGCTGCCGGCAAGGACGAGCCACTGTTCTACCGCCACCCGATGACGCCCTCAATTACCTCACCGGTGCCCGCCAAAGACAACATGGGCATGGACTACATCCCGGTCTATGCCGGCGACGCCGGCAGTAAGGATGACGCCTTGGTGAGCATTTCACCGGTGATGGTGAACAACCTGGGCGTGCGCACCGAGCCGGTGACCCGTGGCCCCTTGGCGCGCGAGATCGATACGGTCGGCTATGTCGATTTTGATGAGCGGTTACTGAGCTATGTCAATTTGCGGGTGGAAGGTTGGATAGAAGAGCTGCAAGTGCGCACGCGCGGTGCACATGTCAGTGAAGGCGACCTGCTGTTCAAGATCTACTCGCCCGAGCTGGAAACCGCCCAACGCGAATACCTGCAAAGTGTCTCCGGTAGCGCCACGTTGCGGGCTGCGGGTGCGCAACGCCTGCGGGCCCTGGGGTTGAACGACGCCCAAATCGAGCGCCTGACCAAGACCCGCCAAGTGGCGCCGCTGGTGCCCATTTATGCCAAGCAGGACGGCATTGTCGCTGAGCTCAACGCCCGCGAGGGGATGTTCGTGACGCCCGGTACCACCGTGATGATGCTGGCCGGCCTGGACAGCGTCTGGGTGCTCGTCGACATCTTCGAACAACACGCCGACTGGGTAAAAGTGGGCCAGAAGGCCGAAGTGCGCCTGCCTCACAAGCCCAATCGAGTATGGACGGGCGACGTGGAATTCATCTATCCCCAGCTAGATCCGCAGACCCGCACGCTGAAGGCGCGCCTGCGTTTCCTCAACTCCGAAGAGGCGCTGCGCCCGAACATGTATGCCGAGGTCACCGTGCACGCCGACCCACGTCAACGAGCGCTGAGCGTGCCCTCCGAAGCGGTGATCCACACCGGCGACGGCGCCCGCGTCATTCTGGCGCACGGCAGGGGCCGTTTTGACCCGGTACCGGTGGCAACGGGCTTTGAGTCGGGCGACCGCACCGAGATTCTCGATGGTCTCGCCGAAGGCGACCAAGTCGTTGTTTCCGCCCAGTTCCTGATTGACTCCGAGGCCAGCCTGCAAGCCAGTCTGCGCCGGATGACCGAGCCGGCAGAAACCGAAGTGAGCGCCAGTGAGGTGATATGGGCCGAAGGGCTCGTGAATAGCGTTGCGACGGATCCACCTACGCTCAACCTGAGCCACGAACCCATTCCTGAACTCGGCTGGCCGACAATGACCATGGCCTTTGCCGTTGCTGACGACGTGGATCTGGCCGCAGTGGCCCCAGGCCAGTCCCTTCGCTTTGCGCTCACGGAAGGAGCGAATGGACACGTCATCACGGCCATTGATACAGCAGCGAGCGCCGACGCCGGGATCACTGGGACGGGAACACTGAACAGGGTCGATTCGGCCACCGGCAAGGTAAACCTCAGCCACGATCCCATCCCCGCCTTGAATTGGCCCGCCATGACGATGGACTTCGCTCTGGATGAGGGTATGCCCCCGCCTGCCATCGAGCCCGGTCAGGCGGTGCGCTTCCAGCTTGAGGAAACGGATGCCGGCCTGGTCATCGTCGAACTCGATCCAGCGGAGTAACCCATGATTGCATCAATCATTCGCTGGTCGATCCAGAACCGGCTGTTAGTCCTCATCCTCTCCGCCCTGCTCACCGGGTGGGGGGGCTACTCCATGTTGACCACGCCCCTGGATGCCATACCTGATCTTTCGGATGTCCAGGTGATCATCAAGACGTCCTATCCTGGTCAGGCACCGCAGGTGGTCGAAAGCCAGGTCACCTACCCCCTGTCGACCGCCATGTTGGCGGTACCCGGGGCCGTGACGGTGCGTGGCTACTCGATGTTCGGCGACTCGTTCGTCTATGTCATCTTCGAGGACGGTACCGATCTCTATTGGGCGCGGTCACGGGTGCTGGAATACCTGAGCCAGATATCGCCATCGCTACCCGAGGCGGCGCGCCCGGCCTTGGGCCCAGATGCTACCGGCGTGGGCTGGGTCTACGAGTACGCGCTGGTTGACCGCACGGGCCAGCATGACCTCGCGCAGTTGCGTTCACTGCAGGACTGGTTTCTGAAATTCGAGCTGCAGACGGTCGAGGGCGTGTCGGAAGTCGCCACCATCGGCGGCATGGTGAAGCAGTACCAGGTGGTGCTCGATCCCACCCGCGCCCGTGCCTACGGGCTGTCGATTGCCGAGGTAAAGCAGGCCATCCAGCGAGCCAACCAGGAGGTGGGCGGCTCGGTGATCGAACTGGCCGAAGCCGAGTACATGGTGCGCTCGCGGGGCTACCTGCAGGGCATCGAGGACCTCGAATTGGTGCCGCTAGGTGTCAGCGACAATGGCACGCCAATCTTGTTGAGTGACGTGGCCGAGATCCGGCTGGGGCCGCAGATCCGCCGAGGTATCGCCGAGCTGAATGGCGAAGGTGAAGTGGTCGGCGGCGTCATCATCATGCGTTTTGGCGGAAATGCGCTGGCGACCATCGCGGCGGTGAAGGAGAAGCTCACCATGCTTGAAGCCAGCCTGCCGGCCGGGGTGGAGATCGTCGAAACCTACGATCGCTCCGAGCTGATCAAGAGCGCTGTCACCAACCTGGAGCATAAGTTGGTTGAGGAATTCATCGTGGTGGCCATCGTCACCGCGATCTTCCTGTTCCATCTGCGCTCGTCACTGGTCATCATCATCAGCTTGCCGATTGGGATTCTGGCGGCCTTCGCCATCATGCGGACGCAGGGCATCAACGCCAACATCATGTCGCTGGGCGGTATCGCGATCGCCATCGGCGCGATGGTGGATGCGGCCATCGTGATGGTGGAGAACGTCCACAAACACATGGAAAAAACCAAGATCACCGACAGCAATCGTTGGGAGGTGATCCAGAAGGCATCTGTCGAGGTAGGGCCACCACTGTTCTTTTCCCTGCTGATCATTACCTTCAGCTTCTTGCCGGTGTTTGCCCTGGAAGCCCAGGAAGGCCGGATGTTCGCGCCGCTCGCCTATACCAAGACCTACGCCATGGCGGCCTCGGCTGGGTTGGCGATCACGCTGGTGCCGGTACTGATGGGTTACTTCATCCGCGGGCATATTCTGCCTGAACACAAAAATCCCATAAATCGGGGCTTGATTACCGCCTATCGCCCCTTCGTCAATCTGGTGATGCGGCACCCGGTCAAGATACTGGTTGCCTCACTCGTCATCGCTATCAGCGGCGCCTGGCCATTGATGCAGCTGGGCAGCGAGTTCATGCCAGAACTGGACGAGGGCACGCTGCTGTATATGCCCAGCACCTTTCCCGGCGTATCTGTGGGGGAGGCTGCTGAAATACTTCAGCAGACCAATAAGTTGATCCGCACCGTACCCGAGGTGGCCACCGTATTCGGGAAAATTGGCCGCGCCGACACAGCCACCGACCCGGCTCCCTTGAGCATGATCGAGACCACGATTCAGTTGAAACCCGAGTCGGAGTGGCGGCCAGGCATGACCACCGACAAACTGATCGAGCAACTGGACGCAGTGGTTCAGCTGCCGGGCATAACCAATGCCTGGGTGATGCCGATCAAAAACCGCATCGACATGCTGGCGACCGGCATCAAAACCCCAGTGGGGATAAAGGTCGCGGGCCCCGATTTAAATGTCATTCAGGAGATTGGGCAGCGCATCGAACAGGTGATTGAACCGATCCCCGGCACCGTCTCAGTATTCTCTGAGCGCACGGCGGGAGGCCGCTATATCGATATCGATATCGACCGCAAAGCCGCTGCACGCTTTGGGCTCAACGTTGCTGATGTGCAGGAAGTGGTCGCTGCCGCGATCGGCGGCATCAACGTCACCGAGACGGTCGAAGGATTGGAGCGCTATCCGGTTAACCTGCGTTACCCGCGTGAGGCGCGCGATTCGGTGGCCGACATCAGACAGTTGCCCATCGTAACGCCAACCGGCGCCCATGTCCCCTTGGGGGCCGTGGCTAAGGTAGCAGTGATCGATGGCCCACCCATGCTGAAGAGCGAAAACGCTCGCCTCAATGGCTGGACATACATCGACATCAAAGGCCGTGATCTCGGCTCCTACGTCGCCGAGGCTCAACAAGCCGTGGCCGAAAAGGTCGAGTTGCCACCGGGGTATTCGCTCACTTGGTCAGGGCAATTCGAATACATGGAACGGGCCATGGAGCGCATGCAGCTCGTGGTACCGGTCACGCTAGTGATCATTTTCTTGCTGCTGTACCTCGCCTTCCAGCGCGTGGGCGAGGCGATCCTCATCATGGCCACCCTGCCCTTTGCACTGATCGGCGGTCTGTGGCTGTTGTACCTGCTCGACTACAACCTGTCGGTGGCGGTCGGCGTTGGCTTTATCGCCCTGGCGGGGGTCGCTGCCGAAACCGGCGTGGTGATGTTGGTCTATCTCGATCAGGCGTTAAAGGCGCGTCGAGAAGTCGCGGCGACGGAAGGCCGGCCGGTCACCGTGAAGGAGCTGAGCGACGCAGTGATCGAAGGCGCGCTGTTGCGCGTGCGGCCGAAGATCATGACGGTCACCGCCATCATTGCCGGTTTGCTCCCCATCATGTGGGGCACCGGTACTGGCTCCGAGATTATGCGGCGGATTGCTGCACCGATGGTCGGGGGCATGGTCAGCGCGACCTTGCTGACACTGGTGGTCATCCCAGCCGCTTTCCTGGTGTGGAAGCGCCGAGTGGTTATTAGAGAACTGAATACCGCGGATGGCTAGCGTTTTACGCCACCTGCAACCACAGGTAGGGCCTAGCGCAGTTTAGGTTCTACCTGCACCGCCTTTAGATTATCAACCTTAGGAGCAAAGACGATGCGTATTCTTCCGATGATGGCAGCGATAGCGCTGGCGGTATCGACCAACGCAGCCGTGGCGAATGAGAACCACGACAAAGAGATGGGGAACAGCACGCACGGGATGGATAATATGAAAGGAAAGGAGGTGATGAATAACGAACAGACAGCGGGCCAGCAGCTCAGCGGTAAAGGGATGGTAAAAGCCATCGATACTGAGGCACAGACAATTACGATAACCCATGAACCGATTCCTGCTCTCCAGTGGCCGACCATGACCATGAAATTCAACCTCGACAACTTTTCATTGACCCAAGAGATTGAGGTTAACGACCAGGTGGAATTTGAATTCGTGCGAGCGAATGGAAACTATGTCATCACCGCTATCAAACCGCAGGAATAATTACGGAACAAACCTGCAGCGTAGCTGCCGAAGCGCTTAGCTGATTCATACCTGGCTCGCAATAAATGCTTAACAACATTTAAGCGGAGTCTTGCCTGGCGCTTCTGCTCTTTTGAGATAGCCGCCCATCCGGCTCATTCACAGTGGGAACGCTCTGCGGCTAAATTGTTGAATGAAAAATATCGCGTGTTTGGTCAAACGCAGGCGCGTCGCAAGCGTAGCGCGTTGGTAATACCGATATGGAACTGAGGCTCAGGGCTGCAGCGGCAATAGGCAATAGGCAATAAACGGTGAAGTAACAAGCCACAAAATGGGTTAAGCATAACGGCTGCGACCGGCACGCCTGTGGTGACCAAGTTGATGTTAAGCCGAATCGGCCAATCGTTTGCGGTCGACGGTGTGGCAAAAGCCGCTAGTGTTACCCAGCATGATTCAAAGGATTGGCATTGCAGCTTCTACAGGTTCATTAGTCGATGCCTGGAACACGGGGGTCAATCTGATGGTCTAATTAAATTCGATCATCAACCAACGAGGAATTGACCATGACACATGAAAAGTACGCTACCTGTATTGAGGCCTGCTATCAATGTGCGGCGGCTTGTGATCATTGTGCAACATCTTGCCTCAACGAAGACGACGTTAAGATGATGGCGCGCTGCATCGCGCTTGACGTTGACTGTGCCGATATCTGCCGCATGGCGGCAGCCTTCATGGCTCGCAACAGTGAATACGCAGCAGCAATCTGCTCGCTTTGCGCAGATATCTGTCAAGCGTGCGGTGACGAGTGTGCGAAGCATGGAGCTAGCCACTGCCAAGCGTGTGCAAGAGCGTGCCACCGCTGCGCTGAAGAATGCAGAAAAATGGCCACGGCTTGATTTAGATCAAGCGGATGCACGGTCATCGGCTGTGCGCAATTAATCATTATCGTATTAGCTTGGCTCTGCCTCAGTTCCGATGACCGCGCTCGACCGGGAAGGCCCGCGCTTTAATTATGAACTCTTCACACAAATCTTATCGGGGAAAGGAATAACCTTTAGCAATCTTAGTATCGCCGATCCTCTATAAAGGCTTATCGCTTCTGGCTGGCCTTTTGATTTACTTCTGATCGCTTGCGATGGCAGGTACGACGTTGCAGTAACTGAAGACCATACGGCTTTTGGACACTGCACATTTACCACCACCATGAAAAGCTCCATCCTGAACCATTCGCCTACCGTGGAAGCTCCTGAGCGGTTCAGTGGCCAGATGATCGCCGCAGGCGCGCCCGAGTAAGACACGATGCGCCAGCACTGCTGCGGCGGCCCGGCATCAAACTGGATGGCCGGTCTCGAGGGATGCACCCACAACCACCCCATTTGGTAGAGAATGGGGGCTAACGAATGGTTCTGGCTGATAAAACTCGCCTAAAAAATGACAGCAAGGCCCTCCTTTGGCCAAACCGACGATGCCATCTGGAACATTACTGCCGTCGCCACGCGCCTTCCTGTGATGATCGCAGCGGAATAGGCCGCCGCTTTACAGATCAATAGCAAAGGCACTGAGAGTGCTGTTTCAGCGCTTTGCAGCGCAGTTAACTGGTGCCTGTCGAGAGCTGAAGAAGACGTTGACCTGTGACGAAGGGACGCCAGCGAAAACGCTAACCGTATACCACGACAGTATTCCCCAAAAGGTACCGATCTGTCGGGATGGACGCAAGAGCACCCTGATAGAGTCGCTCCGCGGTTAAATCAGTTGTTCCCATTGTCTAGCCTGCTTCCTTCTTTTGTATGCGTTTGCCTTGCGGAACAAAAGGCACAGACGCATGGGTATGAAAAGAGATCGCATGGAGTGCAGCAGAGCCGCCAGCCCTTATAACCATGCAGCATAAACGTTCGGCAGCAGCAGCTATACTCATGAATTCGGGCCGATTGCCTGTAAGGAGAGATCCATCGGCGATGCGAGCTGTACGAGTCATGCACAATAATATAGGAGGCACTCCATGGAGCTACGCCATCTCAGATGCTTTATCGCCGTGGCCGAAGAGTTGCATTTCAGCCGAGCCGCCGCACGCTTGCACGTTGAACAATCTCCCCTGTCACGCACGATCAAACAGCTTGAGTCCAACTTGGGCGCAGCCCTGTTAGAACGCACATCACGTGGTACTCGCCTGACATGGGCCGGCCAAGTCTTTCTGGAAGACGCCCGTCGTGTCCTGCTCTCCGTGGAGCACGCCAAAGCGAATGCCAAGGCCGCTGCCAACGGCTACCGAGGAGCGTTACGCATCGCCCTCTCCGACGGTATCGCCCGCATCCGCCTCAGCTCGCTGCTCGCCCTGTGTAGAGAAGAAGAACCGGAAGTCGAAATCCGACTATCGGAAATGCCGCTCTCGCAGCAACTCAAGGGCCTGCGCCATGATCTGTACGACGTCGGCTTCACGCTTGCCAATGAAATCCAGGAAGGGCTGATCGCCGAGCCGGTCTGGCGTGATCCGCTGGTGGTGGCCGTGCCCGCGAGGCATCCCCTGCTGGCACACAAGCGTGTCCCACTGGACGAGGTATTGAACTACCCGTTGGTGCTTTGCCATCCCGAAGTCTGCGAAGGTTGCAACCAACAACTGGAACGCCTACTGCGCTCGGTGGATGCCCAGCCCACCGTGGCCGAGCACGTGGCCACGCACGATTTGATGCTGGCACTGGTAGCAGCAGGCTATGGCGTCGGCTTTTCCAGCGCCGCCCATATAGCAGCCTGCAAGACCACGGATGTCGTCGCTCGTCCCCTGGCCGGGCGCTCCTTCATGCTCACCACCTATTTGTTGAGGCCCGACAGCGAACCGTCCGAGCAATTGAGCAGCTTCATTCGCCGGGCGGGCAAAGTTGTCACATAGCTGCGGGTCGATATCCGGAAAAGAAGCGAAGCTATGCGTCGACCTTGGAGGACTTACTACTTAATTGGCCGTTAAATGGATGGACTGTCGATGATGCACCGAAAAATTCCCGCGTCCTTTCTCGGGGCACGCGAATGGCGGCGTTCACGGAAATGGGCGCAAGTCTGATTGTGACGCTCAATGGATTGCATTTCTGCGTCATTAGTTCGCCAATTGTTATTAACCGAGCAGAAACGAGTGAGACGGCAAGGTTGCCCGTTGATACCGAAATCGTACGGTATGGAGCTACAGCGCATTTGAGCACGCTCATGTGGCTGGCACAGGCGCGAAGTAGGTTCCCCGCGTGACGATGTGATCGGCGCCACATCAAGAATATTATCGCAGTTCAGAATTGATTGCTTTTTAGGTATCGATCAAGACCGGCTGAGTATGCGCCCATCATGCTCTTCGCTATCAGACTGCAATCAGCCTGATGGCACAGGCAATGTAGGTTAATGCAAGCAGGTCAGCAGGGAATGCACGCCAAGCGCGTGGCCCACCAGAAACCGCCGCAACTAATGAGCAAGTCAGCCTTGAGACCTTCCAAGTCTGAACCCCGCCAGCGGCACAACGACATTTCATCAAGACCCGTTTGGTCTTTACGATATCGTTACAAGTAAGAACACTCCAAAGTCCGCGAACCTAACCAATACCAACAGGGGCGGAAGCACTTGGCTACGATGAGACCAGGACTGTCTGCAACGGCACGAATCGAAGAAGTCGAGGATACAGTGTCCTGACATATCCTCATAGCTGATAGCCACCTCGCCAGTCCTACCCTTGCCGGATCGCGCTCAGGGCATGACGACATCCGTCCAAGTGAAACCTGGAAGCACTGTCGGAGGAGACGGATGGCTGGCATAGAAACGCACAAGACAGGCGCCCCTCACCATTTCAAAGTGTTTTATCGTCCCATCGAGGCCGCCATCCGGTGGAGCAGGCTGATCCGGTTTGAACCCCACATTCTCGGCACATTGGGCACCAGGCCAATACCCGATCCAAGCGATTTTCCTAGATGGCCGATGCTTCGCCTCAACACCGAGCGCATATTCGACGCGATCAGGAACGGCGACCTCCCGTATGGCAAAGCCGGCATTACCTGCGACGACCCTTCACTGTTTGATGATCCAGATCTCACCGTTCGGCATGTTGACCTCAAGACCTGGATGTCGCGCTTTTATTCCGACCAGAGACCAGCCTTTCTTTTCGACGCGATAGAGCGCCGGCTCCACCCAGCGGTTAGCATCGAAACTGTCCAGACGCTGCTTGCCGAACAGGAAGCGCTCAAGATTCGCCTCGCGGACCGCGAGCAATCTTTCAGTACGCTGCACCAACAACATGAGCTGCTGTGTAAGCAAGCCGAGAGCTGGGACTCGGCAGGTCGCGAAGTCACACCCCGTAGCGAAACGACCTATCTCAATATCGTTGGCGGGCTGCTGACCTTGCTGCTCGGCAAGTCACCGGGCGGGAGGCCGTACTCGTCGTTCGAGACGATGGATTCCGTCATCAGCGCATTGCTTGCCCACTACGAAGGCCGGCCCGGAATCAGCGAGCGCACCCTATGGGCGAAATTAGCTGCGGCAAAGCGGCATCTGGACGCCAGCGCCCGCCGGAGGTAGTTGCAGTCGAACCGCCCTCGGATGGCAGCTCATCAAGGAACAAACGCGAAATGTTGTGGTAGCACAGAGCCTGTGCCTGCGAGGCTCTACTCTTGGCCCCCTGTGGGGTCAACTGGCGTGTCGACCACCTGTTCGCGTCGGGCGCACGTCGTTTAGCACATCCCCTGCAGCAACCAACAGTTCGGCCTGCGGATTGGGATTCCGAAGGTCGGCGTCGTGGCAATCGCCATCTGACAACCCCTGCAAGATGCCGCACGCTTCCACCGGCCGAGCACCCGAGCACGTCTCGCGCAGTGCGAGCAAGTGCCGTTTCAACTGCAACAGCGCCTCCATGCGGACTTCCACCTGCTGGATATGAGCGTCCAGCAGCGCATTGACCTCGCCACAATCCCGAGTCGGGCTATCTCGCAGGCCCAATAGAGTCCGGATCTCGCTCAGCGACATGTCGAGAGAACGGCAATGGCGGATGAAACGCAAGCGCTCGACGTGTGCGGCGCCGTACAACCGGAAGTTGCCGTCGCTGCGTGCGGGCTCTGGCAACAACCCTTCCTTCTCGTAGTAGCGGATGGTCACGACCTCGCATCCTGTCCGCTTCGCAAGCTCTCCAATCTTGATTTCCATAACTCATCTACCCATCTATCGCTTGACTCTATAGTAACTATAGGGATTCTAATGAGCAACATAGATGACCCATTTGACGGAACTTATCCATGAGCGAACCCAACCCAAAAGGGTGTGACTGTTCGGCCACACCGATCCTTCCAGCCGCAACGCAAGCCCGACCTATCGCCGAGTCGGCCGAGGCTGTCTACCGCATCGATAACATGGATTGCCCGACTGAGGAGGCACTGATCCGAAGCAAACTAAGCGGCCTATCGGGTGTGATCGGACTCGACTTCAATCTGATGCAGCGCACCTTGGCTGTGCGACATGAACTGCCTTCGCTGTTGCCGGTTGAACAAGCCCTGATGGCGATCGGCATGCAGGCTGTACGCATGGATGCAGCCGTGGCCGGGCAGACCACCAGATTATCCATTGCCAAGATGGATTGCCCGACCGAAGAAACGCTGATCCGTAACAAGCTGGCAACCGTGGCCGGCGTCTCCGATCTCGACTTCAATCTGGTGCAACGCACCCTGTCCGTGCGTCATGCCGACCACGCGCTGCCGAATGTGCTCGCCGCACTGCAAGCGCTTGGATTCGAGGCACAGGTGCTTGAGGCAGCGGACACCACTACATCGGCTGCCCCGGCGACAGCACCTACCAAGTGGTGGCCGCTTGCCGTCTCCCTAGTGGCGGCATCGGCAGCGGAGGTCGTCTACTGGCTTCATGACGGCAACCACTGGTCAGTCATCGCTCTGGCGCTCGTCGCCATTTTCACGGGAGGTCTCTCCACCTACAAGAAGGGCTGGATTGCGCTCAAGAACCTCAATCTCAACATGAACGCCCTGATGTCGATTGCCGTCACGGGCGCAATGCTGATCGGTCACTGGCCGGAAGCGGCGATGGTGATGGCGCTTTTCACGCTGGCCGAGGTGATCGAAGCCAGATCGCTGGATCGCGCCCGTAACGCCATACGCGGGCTACTCGACCTGGCCCCGGAAAAGGCCACCGTGCGACAACCCGACGACACATGGCGCGATGTGGACGCCAAGCAGGTCGCCATTGGCGCCCGTGTTCGAGTCAAACCGGGAGAACGGATCGCCCTTGATGGCGAAATACTGGTAGGACATTCCACGGTCAATCAGGCGCCGATCACCGGCGAAAGCCTCCCGGTTGAAAAGACGCTTGGCGATCCGGTGTTCGCCGGCACGATCAACGAATCCGGTTCGTTCGAGTACCGCGTCACAGCCGTGGCCACCAACTCTACGCTAGCCCGCATCATCCATGCCGTAGAGGCCGCCCAAGGCAGCCGTGCGCCGACCCAGCGCTTTGTGGATCAGTTTGCCCGCTGGTACACACCCATCGTATTCGTCGTAGCCATCATCGTCGCATTGGTGCCACCACTGTTCATGGGCGCCGCGTGGCTGGACTGGATTTACCGCGCGCTGGTTCTGCTGGTCGTTGCCTGTCCGTGCGCTCTTGTGATTTCCACGCCTGTCACCATCGTCAGCGGCCTGGCCGCAGCCGCACGCCGCGGCATTCTCATCAAGGGTGGCGTCTATCTGGAAGAGGGCCGCAAGCTGCGCTGGCTGGCGCTGGACAAGACCGGCACGATCACGCATGGCAAGCCCGCGCAATCCGATTTCGTGGCATGGGGCAGTGCGCAGCCTGCCGGCAGCCGCAGCATTGCCGCGAGTCTGGCGGCTCGCTCGGACCATCCCGTATCCAAGGCTGTGGCGCAAGCCGCCAAGGCCGATGGGGTCGCCTTGCTCGAAGTTGCCGATTTCACCGCCTTGCCCGGCAGGGGGGTGAGTGGCCGCATCGACGGTGAGACCTATCACCTCGGCAACCATCGGATGCTCGAAGAGCTGGGGCACTGCACGCCAGAACTGGAACAGCGCATCTCCGCGATGGAAATCGAAGGCAAGACCGTGGTGATGCTGGTATGTACAAGTGGCGCGCAAGCTCTTATCGCGGTAGCGGACACCATCAAGGACAGCAGCACGAGCGCCATCGGGGATCTGCATGCCCTGGGCATCAAAACCATGATGCTGACCGGCGACAACCCACATACGGCACAGGCCATTGCCAGGCAAGCCGGTATCGACCGCGCGCAGGGCAACCTATTGCCAGACGACAAACTGCGCGAGATCGAACAACTGGCGCGGACCGGGAAGGTCGGCATGGTGGGCGACGGCATCAACGATGCGCCCGCCTTGGCTCGCGCTGACATCGGCTTCGCGATGGGTGCCGCCGGTACCGACACGGCCATCGAAACGGCTGACGTAGCGCTGATGGACGACGACCTGCGCAAGATTCCGACGTTCATTCGCCTGTCACGTGCAACCGCGCGCGTGCTGACGCAGAACATCGTGCTGGCGCTTGGCATCAAGGCGGTCTTTCTTGCGCTCACTTTCTCGGGACACGCCACGATGTGGATGGCAGTGTTCGCCGACATGGGCGCAAGCCTGATTGTGGTGCTCAACGGATTGCGTTTGCTGCGCCACTGATTCGCCAGGAGATAAAAGAATGTCAGATCAACACTATTGGGAAAGCAAAGCGCGCATCTACGATCGAATCACCGCCCCGTTGGCGCGTCCTATGAAAAGCGCCGCTCTCCTTGCGGCGGATGCCGTCCGCGGCGAGAACCGGGTTCTTGAGGTTGCCGCCGGCACCGGCTTGTTCACCACTGCTATCGCAGGTGCGGCACGCGAGGTCGTTGCGACGGATTACGCCACCGCAATGGTGGCCATACTGGCGAAACGAGTACAGGAGGCAGGGTTCCAGAACGTCCGTTGCGAGCAAGCCGACATCAAAGCACTGCGCTTTGATCGTGCCTCATTCGACTGTGTTGTCGCTGCGAACGTGCTGCACCTCATGCCTGACCTTGCCGCAACGCTTGCGGCGCTGAGACGGGTGCTACGACCGGATGGAAAACTCGTTGTGCCAACGTTCTGTCACGACGAAACCAGATTGGCTGCCGTCCTGTCGAGATTACTTTCGCTTACGGGCTTTCCCATCAAGCATCGCTTCTCCACCCGCTCGCTGTGCGAGGCCCTAGAAGCTGCCGGCGTGCGTGTCACACGCTTCACGACCTTACCGGGCCTTATTCCGGTTGGCTACGTCGAGGGCGTATTCGACTGAGATTCAACCCCTGGCTATAAAGCAACCACAACTCGCCACGGAAGGCGTCGGTTGCCAGGGAGGTCGCGAGAGACAGACCACACTCGTCATTCGAGACAACGGAACCCGTCATCAACGTGCTGCTCGTGCATTGCGAGGGTCACCCAAGAATCAGCGAGCGCACTCTATGGGCAAAATTCTCTGCGGCAAGGCGGCATCTGGACGCCAGCGATCGCCGACTGTAATTGCAGTCGAACCGTCTGCAATTGCAGTGCAATCCGTTCCGATGCGCTATTGAATACGAGGCACTTTCCGAACAGCGCCGATGAGCGTCAAGGAGTGCCCACCATGTCTTCGCAGACCACCGCCCCGGCGACGCCGGTTGAACGTCGCATCCTGCGCCGCGCCGAAGTCGAAGCCAAGACCGGCTTCAAGCGCGCACACATCTACAGCCTGATGAAAGAAGGCAGGTTCCCGAAGGCACTGCGCTTGGGCGTGCGCGCAGTGGGCTGGGACTCGACCGAGATCGACCAGTGGATCGCTGATCGCCTCAAAGAACGCGCCTGACGCTTCTCCTTTTCCGGTTCATCCCATTCCGTGAGGAGAAGCCCATGCAGGTGGTATCCATCATTTCGACCAAGGGCGGCGTGGGCAAGACGACTACGGCGGCCAACCTGGGCGGCTTCGCGGCCGATGCAGGGCTGCGCGTGCTGCTGCTGGACCTGGACGTGCAACCCACTTTGTCGAGCTATTTCGAGTTGCAAACGCGCGCCCCCGCCGGCATCTACGAGTTGCTGGCTTTCAACGAGCAGGACATCGGCCGGCTGGTGTCGCGTACCGCGATCGCTGGCCTGGACCTGGTGCTCTCCAACGACGACAAAGGGCAGTTGAACACCCTGTTGCTGCACGCGCCGGACGGGCGGCTCCGGCTGCGCAATCTGTTGCCCGCATTCCACGAACACTACGACCTGCTGCTGATCGACACGCAGGGCGCGCGCAGTGTCCTGCTGGAGATGGCCGTGCTTGCCTCCGATCTGGCGGTGTCGCCGGTCACGCCGGAGATCCTCGCCGCTCGCGAGTTCCGGCGCGGTACCTTGCAACTGATGCGAGACATCGCGCCATACCGGCGCCTCGGCATCGAGCCGCCGCCGCTGCGACTGCTCATCAACCGCGTGCATCCGGTTTCCAGCAACGCGCGGCTCATACAGCAGGCACTGCGCGACCTGTTCCGATCCGAGCCCGGCATCGTCGTACTCGATACCAGCATCCCCGCCATCGAAGCCTATCCGCGCGCATCGACCCAGGCCTTGCCGGTGCATCGCGTAGAACACCGACGCCCTACGGGGCGGACGACGCCGGCCGCTTTCGACACGATGCGCGCACTCGCCTGCGAACTGTTGCCGAGCTGGGAACCCTCGTTCACTCGACTGAAAGCGGGAGCGCACCGGAGGAGCAGCACATGACCATCGCGCGCTCCCTCCAGCGTGGCAACAAGCGACTGAAACCGCTCATCGACTTCGCATTGAAGGAAGGCTGGGAGGTCGCTCGCACAGCGGGCGGACACCTGAAGTTCACCAAGCCAGGCCTGCCTCCGATTTACACCGGCTCGACGCCCGGCGATCGCCGCGCCGGCCTCAACGCGCGCGCTCGACTGCGCCGCACCGACCGCGCCACCAACCTGAAAGCGACGACAAGGGAGGCCGACGCCGATGGCTGAACTGACCCCCCAGGACATGGCAGCCAAGTTGCTGGCCGACCGCTTCGAGCGCAGCGGCCCGGTCGCTGAGGCACTGAGCGATCCCATCGCCGATACTCCCATGACGGTGACGCTGGACCAGCTCCAGCCCTATGACCTCAATCCGCGCGTCACGCGCAATCCGCGTTACGACGAAATCAAGGCATCGATTCGGGAGCGTGGCCTCGACGCGCCGCCGGCCATCACCCGCCGGCCCGGCGGAACGCACTACATCATTCGCAATGGCGGCAACACGCGACTCGCCATCCTGCGCGAGTTGTGGAGCGAAACGAAGGACGAGCGCTTCTTCCGCATTCCGTGCCTGTTCCGGCCCTGGCCCGAACGCGGCGAGATCATCGCGCTCACCGGCCACCTGGCCGAGAATGAACTGCACGGCGGCCTGTCGTTCATCGAGCGCGCCCTGGGCGTGGAGAAGGCCCGCGAGCTCTACGAACAGGAGTCCGGCCAGACGCTGACGCAGAGCGAGCTGGCGCGCCGCCTCAGCGCCGACGGCTACCCGATCGCCCAGCCACACATCAGCCGTATGCAGGACGCCGTGCGCTACCTGCTGCCGGCGATCCCGGCCGTGCTCTACGGCGGTCTCGGCCGGCCCCAGGTGGAACGGCTGACGGCCCTGCGCAGGGCGAGCACACGGATATGGGAAGCGCGCGGCGCGAACAAACGGCTGGCCGTCGATTTCCCGTCGCTGTTCAACGACGTGCTCGCCCTGTTCGACGGCGACACCGACGGCTTCTCGATCAAGCGGGTGCAGGATGAACTCATCGGGCAGATGGCCGAGTTGCTGGAAGCCGACTACGACAGCCTGACGCTGGAGATCGGCGAGACCGAGAACCGGCAGCGTGCGCTGACCAGCGATCCAGCGCCCCCCGCACCGCAGTCCGGCAATGTCGCGGCCGCGCCGGTGACGCCACAGCCACCGCGTTCGCCCGACCCGGCGGCGCCAGTTCCCATGGCGCAGCCCCCAGCCACATCGCCTAAGCCGCCACGAATGCCGGAACCGCCGGCATCGCCCCCGCCCTCGGAAACGCCCGGCAGTGCGCAGCCTCCGGACGACGATCACGACGAACGCCTGCGAGGCCATATCGTGTCGCCGGCGCCGACCACCGAACGCTTGCAGGCAATCCAACGCCTGGTGGCCGACCAGACCGGCGAGGCGCTGCCGGACTTCGAGGCGAACGTCTTGCAGGCGATTCCGGTGCAGGCCGGCGGTCTCTATCCGATTTCCGATGTCTGGTACATCGAACCGGGCCTGGACGCGCCGGACCGGCTGCGCGTGCATATCGCGCAGTTCGCGCGCGAGATTGCCGAGGAAGCCGGACAGGCCGAGCGCATCGAGGCGATCGACGACGGCATCGGCTTCCTTTGCGACATAGGCACCCTATCGACGGACCCGCAGGCGATGCCGCTCATCGCCCGCGCGACGCTCACCCTGCTGCACGCCCTCAGCGCGGGATACCGGCCGGCGGCCGCAGCACCTACCGCACTCGACAACCTGCGCCTGACCGATGCCCTGGGGCCGCTGCTGCAGGGTCGAAAGAATGGCGACAAGGCGCAGGCCTCGCGCCTGAGCGACAGCGGCTTGGTCAAACTCTTTCGCCTGCTACGGCTCGCGCGCCGGCTGCTGGAGCTGGAATCCGGCACGGCATCGGGCGCGCACGCCTCCACCGAACCGTAAGGCCGGGGGAGGCGCGATGTCGGCACCACATCCACTCAACCAGGCCGTAATCGCCCAGGCGCTGCACGATCTGCGCAACGGCCAGTTGCGCCGCTGCAAGGCCATGGGCTTCGGCGACCGGGAGCTGGACGCACTCAAACACCCGGAGCTGGTCAGCATGCTGGTCAACGCCACTGTGTCCTGGTGCTCGGTCAAGGTGAACCGCGAGGTGCTGCAACGTCTGTTGAACCAGGTGGAGGACGTCGAGAAGGAGATTGCCACCGTCGATCGCATGCTCCGCCTGGGCGCGAGCACAGCGATGGTCAGCAAGTTCTACGGCCTAACTCATCAGGAAGTGGCGTTGCGCCGGGACGTTCTCGGCCTGCCGAAACGCAAGGGCCGCCACCCCGTATTGAGCGAGGAGCAGGACACCGGCTTGTGGGGGCTCTGGAAGCCCGCCGTCGAGCAACGCGGCATCGCGCTGGACGACGACATGGCGATGCTCGATCTCACCCTCGATCTTGCCGAAGAACTCGCCTTGCCGGCCTCCGTCATCTGGGCGACGATTCGGGGCTGGATCGATCAGGGATTGGTGTAGACCATGGCGATCGACAAGCCTCATTGGAGAGGCAGTCCGATCTCTCTATCCGCCCTGCTGGACGAGGCCGCTCAAGGCCTGCCGCCCCGACAGGCCGGGCCGACGGCCAGCGATGGATTCCTGTTCAGCGGCAACCGCCATGAGAGCGTGCCGCGTGCGCTGTTCTTCGATCATCGCCTCACACCGCTGGAACGCAACGCCTGGCAGGTGTTCCGGCTGCTGCTCGACGACGACGGTATCACGGCATTTCCCACCTACGAACAGCTCCGTCCCTACCTGGCCTCTACGCCTTGCGCGCCAAAAGCGTCCCACGAGACAGTGGCGCGCGCGCTCACGCTGCTGCGCCTGACGCGCTGGCTCAGCCTGGTGCGGCATCGGCGTGATCGGCGCACCGGGCGCATCCAAGGCAATCTGTACGTTTTGCACGATGAGCCGCTGACGCCCTTCGAGGCCATGCACCTCGATCCCGACTACCTGAACCTGGTAAGCCTGGCGCTGACGCATGCGAGCAAGGCGGTGCAACATGTCGGCGTCCGCACACTCCAGGAGGTCACCGAAGATCCACTGCTCAACGGCCACGCCCTACCCACACGCCTGCAGGTGCTGGCGCAGCGGTTGGCAAGCCAGAGCTGGAGCGCTCTCGAAAGTTATCCACAGGACGGGGCGATTCACGAAACCGAAGAAGGCCCGAAAGTCCCTCTTCGGAACGGAGGACCGCAGTCCTCGGAATCCGAAGTAGGCCGCAAAGCCCCGTCAGACGGCCTTCTTCGGAGTCCGAAGCAGGACCGTACAGTACGTAAAGAAAGTATTAAAAATAATAAAATACGTACAGTACCGTGCGCGCGAGAAAACCTTCATCTGCCTCATCGCTTTCTTGCCTTGAAGGAAGAACAGCAGTCCGGCGCACTGGTCGCACTTCAACGGGTGGACGACACGCTGCAACAGGCAGTGCTCGACGAATGGGCGGCCCGCTGCCAGGCCGGCGGCATCCGCAATCCCGCCGGTTATCTCTTCGGCGTCATCCAGAAGGCAATCAAGGGCGAGTTCCATGTCTGGGCCGGTCAACCGAAACATGCACTGACCGCTATCTCACCGTCTTCTCTGGAATCGTTGCGCGCTCCGGAGCGCGACTGGTCTCCGCCCACAATCGATCACGAAGCCGCGCAGCAGCATCTGACTCGCCTACACGATCTGTTCAAGGAGCCTTGAAGCCAGCGAGCTATACCAGTGGCATAACGCAACAGACTACCTTCCTGACTCTGCAAACAGGCAGCGACGCAATGCGGTTTGTTGACTGACAGCCTTCCACTGCTTGTCGATGCTGGCGACTCGTCCATTCACAGCGAGTCGCCCACATGGCAAACGAAACCTTGCAACTGAACCTCGGGTCGCTGCGCAGCGCGATGGTGCTGACGCTGCACACGCATCACGCCTCACGCATCTGGCACGGTCGCGCGCCTGCCGAAGGCCGGCCCGGCATCATCGGCCTGAACGGCTTCATCTCCATCATGAACAAGCTCAAGCGCGGCGCCGAGCAGGACGACCCCTACTCGGACTGGTGGATGCTGCGCATCGAGGAAAAGATCGCCGACACCAAGACGCGCCTGCAGACGTTGCGCGAACAAGTTGACCAGGCCTTGGCCGATGTGCCGTCCGCACTCAGCCTCGGCGAGAACCTCAACGTGCAGCCGGTCAAGCTGCCTCTGTTCGTCAATTCTCAGTTGGGCTTCATGGCGGTCTACCTGCTGGCCGACTACGACGATCTGGCACGGCGCCTGATTCTGGCGCATCACACAGCATTGATCGATCGCAGCAC
The DNA here is from genome assembly GCA_024234215.1 of Pseudomonadales bacterium. Taxonomy (NCBI): domain Bacteria; kingdom Pseudomonadati; phylum Pseudomonadota; class Gammaproteobacteria; order Pseudomonadales; species Pseudomonadales bacterium. The sequence goes on along the minus strand of JACKOQ010000004.1, from coordinate 3,824 downwards.
CCTGGAGCGCTGGCTCAACGACGGTGCGCATGCGCTGCGCAGCCTGTTTTCCCTGGCCCAACAGTACCGCTATTCCGGCACGACGCGCGACGACTTCGCGGCGAAGAACGCAGCGGCGCGCGCGGCATTGGAGAAGTTCGGCGAGCTACCGACCGACGTACTCAAAGGCACGCGCCGCTCGCGCTTCGCGCCGCCGATCAACCGCCGGTCATCGCAGGATGGCAGGCAGGAAAGGACGGATACCCCGAGCGCTGCGCCAGCCGACGAAACCACGGAAAACGACGCGAACGACGCGAACGACGACGGCACCGGGTCCGATGAGGATGAGCCAGCATGACGAAATCCACACTCACCAGCGCACCGACACGCTTCACGCCGCTGGAACAGGCGGACTTCCAGCGCCTGGAACACGCAGCCTACCTAAAAGGCCTTTTACAGCCTTTTAAGGGTAAGGGACGTTTGGAGGCCTGGGCCAACCAGTGCTCGGCATTGCGTGACGGCCTGATCGCGCTGGCGCAGCGGCGGGTGCTGCCCCAGGCACGCGGCTATCCCTTCAGCCTGCTCGGTGTGCAACTGGCCCAGCAGACCACCGGCGCAGGCACGACCTTCTTGCGCTGGCGCAACCTCGACCGTTCCAACATGGGCGTCGCCTTGTGGGAGGCGCTGCTGGCCGATCCCGTGACACCGACGTCGCTGATCGACGACCTCTACGCCATGGAGCTACAGCGCATCGCGATGAACATGCAGATCAGCCTCACGCACAGCATCGCCCGCCAGACCCTGGACTGCGCCGGAAAGATGGCCCAGGCCGAAGCGGCTTACCTGCGGCGTATCCAGGGGAATGCTGCCTCGATCAACCCCACCATTTCCAAGGAGTCACCATGAGCACGCATTTCTTCGGCGAGGGCAACATCGGCTCTGCGCCAGACTATCGCGAGTTTGCCAACGGCAACGACGAGCCGCGCCGGCTGCTGCGCCTGAACGTCTACTTCGACAACCCGGTGCCGATGAAGGATGGCACTTTCGAGGACCGTGGAGGTTTCTGGGCGCCGGTGGAGCTGTGGCATCGCGACGCCGAACACTGGAGCACGCTGTACCAGAAGGGCATGCGCGTGCTGGTCGAAGGCCGCACCGTGCGCGACGAATGGGAAGACGCCGACGAGAACGAGCGCGTGACCTTCAAGATCGAAGCGCGCCGGGTTGGCATCCTGCCGTATCGCGTCGAGGATGTAACGCTGAGTGCCAAGGGACAGACCCTGGAGCAGCCCCACGACGAGTAGTCGCTGCGCAGGATCGTGTGAGCGGCTGGACCAGCCGTCAGCCGCTCACCGTGCGCTAGTCGTGCGCGTTTTATACCAGTGGTATAGCACCATTGAGGTCCATGGAAGACCAATCGTCATGGACTTGAGCACTACTTCGATCTATAACTTGTTGTTTTTCCAATCTGTGAAATGGCTTGCCCCTAAGCCATCTTCCTAGAACGAGATAAGCAGCATGACCGGAGTCAGGACTCGTTATTCACTTGCTCAATTCCTTGAACTGCAGGAGCCCACCGTGTGTGTCGTGATATTGGGCAAGTACGGCGTTCAGCACCTGTCGCTGCCGAGGGGGCAACTGCTGTACGACCTACTAAACACGCTGCGCGGACTTGATGACCGCACACTCATGCTGGCGCTGTCCGAGGTGGTTGCAACCACAGGCGATCTTCGGGCCAGAGTCAATCCGAAGTATCGGTTTGACGAGCGCATGCACGACCTGGCGCAGTGCCTGCTGCTGGACGGCTACATCATCTAGGAAAAGAAACTGGTCCAGACCGATCCATCGATTGCCGATGCCGCGCCCCTAGAGAATGACCTGGTTACGGCATTGCAGAACTCCGGCGCCCCCCGTGCGCAGGACATCATCGCCAAGATCAACGACTCGGCCGAGGTATTCCGGGCGACGCCGCCCGACTACAACGCATCGCTCGTCAACGCCCGCGTGGCGCTGGAAACCTTGGCCGTTGACGTGGCCACCCATGTCGCTTCGCTGCAGCAGAGTCCCACCACCTACAACCCGTCAAAATGGGGCGAAGTGCTTTCGTTCCTCCGCAGCAGCGGCGAGATCACGGTCGAAGAGGAAAAGGGGCTGGCTGGCGTGTTCGGTTTTCTAAGCCCTGGCGCCCATCGCCCGGTCGGCATCCCGGAAGACCAGATGACGCGGCTTGGTCGCTCCTTCGCGCTCAATATGTGCTGGTTCCTGCTCAAGAACCATCTCGCGCGAAGCCACCGGCCTTGAACTCATTGACTTCGATGCGCAAGGGAAAATGAGATGCCGTTTGAAATCAGACCTTGGGAAGAAATCTCCAGAAGCTACGGATGCACGATCCTGCTCGGCAACGGCGCCAGCATTGCCGTCAGCCCGAGCTTCTCCTATGGATCACTGCTCAGGCATGCCGTTGAACAGCGCTTCCTTCCCGACGACGCTCAACGACTGTTCCAGTTCTTTCTGACCAACGATTTCGAGTTGGTTCTTCGGATCGTCTGGCAGGCGTCGAACGTCAATCGGTCGTTGCAAATCCCGGACCACCGAACCCATGCCGCCTACGTAAGTCTCAGAGACTGCCTCATTCAGACAGTCCGCAACATTCACCCGGAATACGATCAGGTCAGCGCGCACCTGCCGAGCATCTATCAATTCCTGAAACGCTTCAGCACTGTCATCTCACTCAACTATGACTTGGTGGTGTACTGGGTCATGACCTATGGCCTGGAGATCGAGGACCAGCATGCGTTCAAGGATTGCTTCATAGGAGGCGGCGTCTTCTCCGACGACTGGCAGCGGTTCAGGCAGCCGATCGGCAGGGAGCGCTCGACCACACTGGTGTTCCATGCCCATGGCAGCCTTGTGCTGTGCAGGAATTTGGTCGAGCAAGAACTGAAGATACACAACAGGGACGCTGGTCTTCTCGAAGCGATACTTCAGCTTTGGCAGAGTGAAAGCGTTGTTCCGTTGTTCGTGAGCGAAGGAACGTGGCAGCAGAAGGTCACGTCCATCCAGAACAGCTACTACCTCTCCACGGTCTACAGAGAAGTTCTGAAGTCACCGCGGAACACTCTCGTTGTTTACGGCTGGGGATTCGCCGAACAAGATCTCCATCTCTTGCAACGGATGAGTGGAACAGGGATCAATCGTGTGGCGGTGTCGGTGTTTCGAGGAGATCAGGCCTATTGCAACAGGGTCTTTCAGACGATCCGCGATACCCTGGGTTGGCACGTTGAGGTGGAGTTTTTCGATAGCGAGAGTCCCGGTTGCTGGATTCACGCTGATCAGCAGGGTCTGCGCCCTGTCCTATAGACCTGCAAAGCCAAAGGCAGACACCGCACCCTGAACCCGCACAAGTTGGTGCCTGCCGCTGTCGCGTTGTTTGCTGCCACATTCATTGCCCTCCGGGATGCTGACGATCATTCGATGACCGTCACGCACACCCAGGAGGCTTCATGCGCGTGTTTCTGTGCGAAAAGCCTTCGCAAGGCAAGGACATCGCCAGGGTGTTGGGCGCCCGGCAGCGCGGCAACGGCTGCTACAGCGGTTCGGGCATCACGGTGACCTGGTGCATCGGCCATCTTGTCGAGGCGGCACCGCCGGAAGCCTACGGCGAACAGTACAAGCACTGGTCCATTGAGCAGTTGCCCATTCTTCCCGAGCGCTGGCGCATCAAGGTCAAGGCCAAGACCGCCGCGCAGTTCAAGATCGTGAAGCAGTTCGTCGCCCAGGCTGGCGAATTGGTGATCGCCACCGATGCCGACCGCGAAGGCGAAATGATCGCGCGCGAGATCATCGAT